>DATNNU010000076.1:0-8502 GCA_035601675.1 Steroidobacteraceae bacterium
TTACGCTCGGCGGCGCGTGCGTACACCACGATGCGCCCGCCGTTGAAGCTGCGGAACTTCCCGGGCTCCACCGGCGCGTTGATGCCGGCGCGCAGCGCCTCGTTGCGCAGCGCCGCTTCGGCCGCGGCCGCGCGCGGCGACAGATCGAAATTGAGCCAGCCGATCAGCGCCGTGACCGGCAATGCCAGCAGCCACACCGCCGCCGCCACGCGGCCGACGCCAACGCCGCAGGCCTGCGCCGCGGCCATCTCGCTGTCGTGGTAGAGCCGGCCGAAGGCCAGCACGATGCCGACCACCAAACCGAACGGCAGCAGGATCGCCACGTTCTGCGCCGCGCTCAGCCCGATCAGCGCGAGCACGAAGCCCTTCTGGTACTGCAGCTGGGCTGCGCGCGCGAGCACCGAGCCGACCTGGTTCACCAACAGCAAGGCGAACGCTATGAGCGTCACGCCAATGAAGTTGACGGTCATTTCCCAGAGCATATAGCGCTGCAGAATTCGCAACGGGTCCTCATCCTCCAGGCGGCTTCGGCTACACTTGCAGCCCATTATCGCTGCCGGGCGCAAGCCGGCGTATCTGCTCAATACCGCCGAAGACCGGGGTTTGCGCCGCAACGGGCGCTACGTTATACGAATATTTCGCGGGCAAACAAGGATTAAGACCATGCGATTCGAAGCTTTCAGCCGCCGGGCCGCCGTCCAGCGCGGCGATTGTCTGGTAATCGGCGCTTTTGAGCGCGGCGAGCTGGGCGCCGAGGCTCAAGCGCTGGACCGCAGTCTGCGCGGTCGCGTGCGCCGCCTGCTCAGCAGCGGTGATTTTTCCGGACGCACCGGTGAGACGCTGCTGCTGCCCGAGGTGCCTGGACTTGCCGCCGGGCGCCTGCTGCTGATCGGCCTGGGCAGCAAGGTGCAGTACAACCGGCGCGGCTGGCGCCGCGCGCTGCACACCGCGATCACGGCGCTGGCCCGAACGCGCATCGCCTCGGCGGCGATCGCACTCGAGCGGCCCGGGGCGCGTGAACTCGATGACTATTACTTCGGCCGCTGCGCCGCGGAGATCACCGGCGCGAGTCTCTACCGTATCAACGATCTCAAGACCGAGCGTCGAGCGCGTGCGCCGGCCCTGGCGCGGGTACTGGTGGGGCCGGTCGACGCCTCCGCCGTCGCCGATGTACGGCGCGGACTGGCCGCGGGGGCGGCGGTAAGCGAGAGCGCCAGGCTGCTGCGCAACCTGGGCAATCTGCCGGCCAATGTCTGCACGCCGCGCTATCTGGCCGCGCAGGCGCGCGAACTCGAACGCAGCTATCGGCGCCGCTTGCGCGTGCGCATATTCGATGAGGCCGGAATCCGGCGGCTGAAGATGGGATGCCTGCTGGCCGTGACCCGCGGCAGCGCCGAGCCGCCGCGCTTCATCGTGCTCGACTACCGCGGCGCGCGCCGCAACCGGCCGCCGCTGGTGCTGGTGGGCAAGGGCGTGACTTTCGATACCGGCGGCATCTCGCTGAAGGACCCGCCGGCCATGGACGAGATGAAATTCGACATGTGCGGCGCCGCCACGGTGCTGGCGGCGATCGATTTCGCCGCGCGCGCCGAGCTCAAGCTCAATCTCGTCGGCCTGATACCGACCTGCGAGAACATGCCGGACGGCCGCGCAATAAAACCGGGCGATATCGTCACCAGCGCTTCCGGGCAGACCGTCGAGATTCTCAACACCGACGCCGAGGGCCGGCTGATCCTGTGCGACGCGCTGAACTATGCGCGCCGCTACCGGCCTGAGGCGGTGGTCGACTTCGCAACCCTGACCGGCGCCTGCATCATCGCACTGGGCAATCATCACAGTGGCGTGATGGCGAACGACGAAGCCCTGGCGCGCGAACTGGTCGAGGCGGGCGTGCGCACCG
This sequence comes from Steroidobacteraceae bacterium, assembly GCA_035601675.1. Taxonomy (GTDB): domain Bacteria; phylum Pseudomonadota; class Gammaproteobacteria; order Steroidobacterales; family Steroidobacteraceae; genus FEN-1191. Next base: position 1,901 of record DATNNU010000076.1, read on the forward strand.
ACGATCGCGCCTGGCAGCTGCCGCTGACCGAGGAATACGGCGAGCAGCTGCGCAGCAACTTCGCCGATATGGCGAACATCGCCGGCCGCGAAGGCGGCGCGATCACCGCTGCCGCATTTCTGGGAAAGTTCACCCAGGGGATGCGCTGGGCACACATGGATATAGCGGGCAGCGCCTGGGCCGGCGGCGCCGCCAAGGGCGCCACCGGTCGGCCACTGTCGCTGGTGGCCGATTTTCTGACCCGGCGCGCCGCCGGATCCAAGACTTAGGTGCCGGCAGCAGCGGCGCCAAGGGTGGACTTTTACGTGCTGGCGGGCAGCGAGGCGCGTGCACGTCTAAAGTTCGCCTGCCGGATTGCCGAACAGGCCTGTCTGGCGGATCAGCGCGTATTCGTCTGGCTCGACGATGCCGCCGAACTCCAGAGCTTCGATGAGCTGCTGTGGACCTTTGCCGACCGCAGCTTCGTGCCGCATGAGATCTTCAGCGATGCGCAGCAGTGGCGCGACACGCCGGTATTACTGGGCTTTCAGGCGCAGCCGCTGCAGCCGTTCGACCTGCTGTTGAACCTGGGCAGCGAAGTACCAGCGGCTGCCGCGCGCGCCGGCCGCATCGCCGAGATCGTGGACGCGGAGGAGCCGCGGCGTCGCGCCGGGCGCAACCGCTTTCGTCATTACCGCGACCTGGGGCTCTCGCCTGAAACGCACAACATCGCGGCCAACGATACGCCTTAACCCGCGCCTTAAGCCCTATAATTGCGGGGTTTCTGGCCACCTCATTCCCGGATGGAAAAAGTCTACTCGCCCGCCGATATCGAACAGCGTCTGTATCAGCGTTGGGAGGCGGCCGGCTATTTTGCTCCGCGGCCGGGGCAGCGCAGCTACTGCATCGTGATTCCGCCGCCGAATGTGACCGGTACGCTGCACATGGGGCACGCGTTCCAGGACACGATCATGGACGCATTGATACGCCAGCACCGCATGCGCGGCGAGCAGACCCTGTGGCAGACGGGCATGGATCATGCCGGCATCGCCACCCAGATGGTGGTCGAGCGGCAGCTCAACGCCGAAGGCAAGCGGCGTACCGAGCTGTCGCGTGAAGCCTTCGTCGAGCGTGTCTGGGCCTGGAAGCAGCAGTCGGGCGGCATCATTGCGCATCAGTTGCGCCGCCTTGGCGCCTCGGTGGATTGGACGCGCGAGCGCTTCACGATGGATCCGGATCTGTCGCGCGCGGTCATGGAAGCTTTTGTGCGGCTGCACCAGGAAGGGCTGATCTACCGCGGCCAGCGGCTGGTCAACTGGGATCCGGTGCTGCGCACGGCGCTGTCTGACCTGGAAGTGCAGTCCGAGGAGGAAGACGGGCTGCTGTGGCATCTGCGCTATCGGCTCGCGGACGGCAGTGGCGATGTGGTGGTCGCCACCACCCGTCCTGAGACGATGTTAGGCGATGCCGCGGTCGCGGTGCATCCGCAGGATGAGCGCTACCGAGCCCTGATCGGCCGCAGGCTGCTGCTGCCGCTGACCGGACGCGAGATCCCGATCATCGCCGACAGCTACGTCGATCCCGCCTTCGGCACCGGCTGCCTGAAGATCACGCCGGCGCACGACTTCAACGACTACGCGATCGGCGTGCGTCACGCCCTGCCGCTGATCAATGTGTTCACGCCCGAGGCGCGCCTGAACGACAACGCGCCACCGCATCTGCGCGGCCTCGATCGCTTCGAGGCGCGCGAGCGCATCGTGGCCGAGCTCGAAGCGGGCGGCCAGATCGAACGCATCGAGCCGCACAAGCTGATGATCCCGCGAGGCGATCGCAGCGGTGCGGTGATCGAGCCGTATCTGACCGATCAATGGTACGTGCGCGTTGCGCCGCTGGCAGCGCCGGCGATCGCTGCGGTCGAGTCCGGCCGGGTGCGCTTTGTACCCGAGAACTGGGACAAGACCTACTACCAGTGGATGCGCAACATTCAGGACTGGTGCATCAGCCGTCAGCTGTGGTGGGGTCACCGTATTCCGGCCTGGTATGACGAGGACGGTCAGATCTATGTCGCGCGCAGCCAGGCCGACGCCCAGGCCCAGGCCCGCGCTCGCCACGGCCGTGAGGTGCCGCTGCGCCAGGACGAGGACGTTCTCGACACCTGGTTCTCGTCGGCGCTGTGGCCATTCTCGACCCAGGGCTGGCCCGAGCGCAGCCCGGATCTCGATCGCTACTATCCGACCAGTGTGCTGGTCACGGGCTTCGACATCATCTTCTTCTGGGTCGCGCGCATGCTGATGTTCGGCCTGAAGTTCATGGGCGAGGTGCCGTTCCGCGCGGTGTACCTGCATGGGCTGATCCGCGATGCCGAAGGCCAGAAGATGTCGAAGTCCAAGGGCAACGTGATCGATCCGCTGGACGTCATCGATGGCATCGACCTTACGGCGCTGGTGGCCAAGCGCACCTCGGGGCTGATGCAGCCACATCTGGCCGCCGGCATCGAAAAGGCCACGCGCCGACAATACCCGCAAGGCATCGCGGCCTACGGCACCGACGCGCTGCGCTTCACCTTCGCCTCGCTCGCCACGCAGAGCCGCGATCTGCGTTTCGATCTGGGCCGAGTCGCCGGCTACCGCAATTTCTGCAACAAGCTGTGGAACGCCGCGCGGTTCGTGATGCTCGCGCTCGAGGAGGCAGCGCCGCCGGCCGCCGCCGCATCCTCTGCGGCCACCGCGTCCCGTGCGTCCACTGCGCCCGCGGATCGCTGGATTCGCTCACGCCTCGGTGCCACGATCGGCGTCGTCGAGCAGGCCTTCGACGACTTCCGATTCGATTTTGCCGCCAGCGCGCTGTACGAATTCACCTGGTACGAGTTTTGCGACTGGTACCTCGAAATCGTCAAACCGGTGCTGCAGAATCGCGGCGATCCGGCCGCGCAGCATGCCGCGCGCCGCACGCTGCTGGAAGTGCTGGAGGCACTGCTGCGCGCGTTGCACCCGCTGATGCCGTTCATCACCGAGGACATCTGGTTGCGCGTCGCGCCGCTCGCCGGCGTCGCCGGCCCGAGCATCATGCTGGCGCCCTGGCCGCAGGCCACGCAGTTCGTACACGATGCGGGCGCCGAAGCCGAGCTGCGCTGGGTGATGCAGGTCGTGCTCGGCATCCGTCAGATACGCGGCGAGATGGATATCAGCCCCGCCCGCCGTCTGCCGCTGCTGTTGCAGCACGCCACTGCGGGCGATCTGCAGCTCGCACTGCGCCATCAGGCGTTGCTCTCGCGCCTGGCCGGCCTCGATAGTTTGCGGCCGCTAGCGAGCGCTGAGACCGCCCCGCCCGCGGCCGCGGCGCTGGTCGGCGAGCTCAGTCTGCTGGTACCGATGGCGGGACTGATCGAGCCTGCGAGCGAATTGCAGCGCCTCGACAAGCGCCTGCAGAAAATCGAACAGGAGCTGAAAAAATCCCGCGGTAAGCTCGCCAATGACAGCTTTGTCCGTAATGCCCCCGCTGACGTGGTCGAGCAGGAACGTTCACGGCTGGTCGAATTCGAGCGCACGCGCGCCGGACTGACGCGGCAGATCGAGCAGGTGCGGGCGCTCGCCCAGGAGCGTGCGTGAACCGTCTCATCGAGATCGTGGCGGCGATCGAGCGCGTCATCTTCGGCAAGGGCCAGCAGGTGCAGATGTGCCTGACCTGCCTGATCGCGCGCGGTCATCTGCTGATCGAGGACGTGCCTGGCGTGGGCAAGACCACGCTGGCGCATTGCCTGGCGCGCGTGCTGGGCCTGGAATGGACCCGCGTGCAATTCACCAGCGATATGCTGCCCGCGGACATCATCGGGGTGTCGATCTTCGATCGCGACACGCACAAGTTCCAGTTCCGGCGCGGCCCGATATTCACCCAGCTGCTGCTGGCCGACGAGGTGAATCGTGCCAGCCCGAAGGCGCAGAGCGCGCTGCTTGAAGCGATGGAGGAGCGTCAGGTCAGCGTCGACGGCGTGACCTACCCCCTGCCCGAACCATTCTTCGTGGTCGCTACCCAGAACCCGCACGAGCAGGTCGGCACCTACGGCCTGCCGGAGTCGCAACTCGATCGATTCCTGATGCGGGTAAGTCTGGGCTATCCGGATCGGGCGTCCGAGCGGCGCGTGCTGCTGCAGGGCGAGCGGCGCGAGTTGCTGAACGATATCCCGGCCGTGCTCGGCGGCGCCGAAGTGCTGCACCTGCAACGCCAAGCGCGCAGCGTACATGTGGCCAGTGCGCTGCTTGATTACGTGCAGGCGTTGGTGGCGCATACGCGCCTGGAGCTGGACCTCGGTCTGTCGCCGCGCGCGGCGCAAGGACTGCTGCGCGCAGCACAGGCCTGGGCGCTGATCCAGGGCGAGAAGGCGGTGCTGCCCGAACACGTACAGATCGTGTTTCCCGCGATCGCGGCGCATCGCCTGGAGACGCGGCAGGACGACGGCGGCTCTCATAGCAACGAACTCGCCGATGCCCTCATCAAGGCCGTTCCGGTTCCTATCTGAGCCGCGCGCCGCACTGGCGGCGGCGCTGGCGCGCTGGGCGCGCGCACGCCAGGGCGATGACACGCTGCCGGTAACGCTGCAGGCGCGACGCATCTACATCCTGCCGACCGGTGCCGGCGTCGCGGCGGCGGCTCTGCTGTTTGTGATGCTGCTCGCCGGCATGAACTACAACAACAGCCTGGCGCTGCTGCTGTGCTTCCTGTTGTGCGGCGTAACGCTGGTATCAATGCATGAATGCCACGGCATGCTATCGGGTCTGAAGCTGCTACGCGCCGCGGCCGACAATACCTACGCCGGGCGACTGGGCGAGCTGCAGCTCTGCTTCGAGAACGCACAAGAGCGCGCGCGCAGCGGGCTGCAGCTGCGCTCCCCCGGCTGCGCACCGAGCCGCTTGCAGCTGCCGCCGGCCGCTACCCAGTTAGTACGGCTGAAGTATCAGGCCGGCGCGCGCGGCCGGCTGCGCATTGAGCGGCTCGAGTTGTCGAGCAGCGCGCCATTGGGCCTGTTTCGGGCCTGGACCTGGCTGCACCTGCCGCTCGATGCCATCGTGTATCCGGCGCCCGGCGGATCGCGCGCGTTGCCGGTGCGCAGCGGCGATCCGCGCCCCGGTCAGCGACGATCGCGGGTCGGCGGCGACGAAGAATGGGCCGGCCTGCGGCCGCTGCAGGAGAGCGACTCACCGCGCAGTGTCGCCTGGAAAGTCTATGCACGTGGCGGCCCGCTGCTGGTCTCGCAATACGATGCGCCCGCGGGCATGCACCGGCTGCTCGACTTCGTGCCGCTGCAATCCTTGCCGCTCGAGCAGCGGTTGTCACAGCTGGCGCAATGGGTACTCGACTGCGAACGCCTCGGCGAGACCTACCGCCTGCAGCTGCCGCAGCGCACGCTGCCGGTCGGGCACGGCATCGCGCAACAACGCGCCTGCCTGGAAGCCCTGGCGCTCTACGGCACGTGATCGCACCCGCCGCCATCGCCGTTGAATCCCCGGCGCTGCCGGCACCTACCGTCTGGTTGCTGCTCGGCGGTTTCCTAGGCGCGGCGCTGCTCAATGTGCACCATACGGCGCTGTGGTGCCTGCCGCTGGCGCTGGTCGCGGTCGCCTGGCGAGCGCGCGGCCTGCGCGCGCCGCTGCGTCTGCCGGCGCGTTACCTGCGCATCGGCGTGGCGCTGCTGTTGACGCTGGCGGTGCTGGTAGGTTTTCACACGCTGAACGGCATCGAAGCCGGCTCCAGCCTGCTGGTCGGGATGGCGACCTTGAAGCTAACGGAGACTTCGGGCCGCCGCGACTGGCTGATCGTATTGGGCGCGGCGCTGTTTCTGCTGCTGGCGGCTTGCCTCGATGGCCAGTCATTGTGGCGCTTGCCGCTCTACACGGCCGAACTGTGGCTGCTGTGCACGGCACTGTACGCGCTCGGCGCCGGCGCCGACGCGCCGCCCACCGCAACGCTGCTGCGCCACTCGGCGCTGAGCCTTGCCGCTGCATTGCCGTTTGCGCTGCTGCTGTTCTTGTTCGTGCCGAGGCTGCCGGGCTCGTTCTGGGTGCTGCCCCAGGGGCATGAAGCGTTCACCGGCCTCGGCGATGAGATGAGTCCCGGCAGCATTTCGCAGCTGACGCAATCGGGCGATCCGGCGCTGCGCGTGCGCTTCGACGCCGCGGTGCCGCCGGCCGCCGAGCGCTATTGGCGCGGTCCGGTGTTGCATGTTTTCGACGGCTACACCTGGCGCCGCCAGCACGCGCAGGTGGACCGCGCGCCGCGCCTGCAGTACCAGGGCCACGCCTACAGTTATCAGATCACGCTGGAGCCGAACCAGCACAATGTGCTGATCGCGCTCGAATTGCCGCGGGGTCTGCCGGACGAGCTGCCGAATACTTTCGTCACCTTCGACTATCAGCTGATCGCACCAGCGCCGACCGACCGCGCCATCAGCTATCGGCTGCTTTCCTATCCGCAGCATCGCAGTCTCGACCCGCTGTCCCCGGCGGCACGGCGGCTGGATCTGCAAATGCCGCCGAAACGCAACCCGCGCAGCGCCGAACTGGCGGCCTCGCTGCGCCAGCAGGCCGGCAGTGACGCCGGCTTGGTCGAGGCGGTGCTCGATTACCTGC
>DATNNU010000077.1:0-2633 GCA_035601675.1 Steroidobacteraceae bacterium
GCGTGGCCTCATCCGAATACAGCTTGTGCAGATCCCACACCGGGCATTTCTCCGGATCGCCGGGATCGTTACGACGAACACGCGCCGGATCGGTCTGCATGGTCTTGAGTTTCGCTGCCACCGAATCCGGATCCTCGCGCAGCAGGATGGTGTTGCCATAGGACTTGGACATCTTGCGGCCGTCCAGACCCGGCACCTTGGGGCTCGCCGTCAGCAGCACCTGCGGCTCGGGCAGGATGCTCAGCGATGAGCCCTCCAGATAGCCGAGCAGGCGCTCGCGATCGGCGAGCGTGATGCGCGTGTTGCTCTCGACCAGCCCGCGCGCCCGTTCGATCGCCGCCAGGTCGCCGGACTCCTGGAACCGGCGCCGCAGTTGCCGGTAGAGCGTGATGTTGCGCCCGCCGAGCTCCTTGACCGCGCGCTCCGCCTTCTGCTCGAAGTCCTGCTCGCGGCCGTACAGATGATTGAAGCGGCGCGCGATCTCGCGCGTGATTTCCACGTGCGCGACCTGGTCCTCGCCCACCGGCACGAACGCGGGCCGATACAGAAGGATGTCTGCGCTCTGCAGCAGCGGGTAGCCGAGAAAACCGTAGGTCGCCAGGTCCTTTTCCTTGAGCTGTTCCTGCTGATCCTTGTACGAGGGCACGCGCTCGAGCCAGCTCAGCGGTGTAATCATCGACAGCAGCAGATGCAGTTCGGCGTGCTCGGGCACGTGCGATTGCACGAACAGGGTGGCGACGCCCGGATTGAGGCCGGCGGCCAGCCAGTCGATCAGTACCTCATGCACCGCCCGCGGCAGGCCGGCGGTGTCGTCGTAGCCGGTGGTCAGCGCGTGCCAGTCGGCAATGAAGAAGTAGCACTCGTATTGATACTGCAGCTCGACCCAGTTGCGAAGCGCGCCGTGGTAGTTGCCCAGATGCAGCGCTCCGGTGGGGCGCATGCCGGACAGCACGCGCTTGCCTTGAGGGACGGCACTCATCCTTGCGCTCGTTCCCCGCGCGGGCGGCGGGCCTCTGATGGAACAGAGTTGATTATACGGGGTTCCCGAGCACTTCCCAGCCGACGCCGGCCAGCTTGCCCTTGCCGGCACGCACCAGCACCGGCGGCGACACCGCCAGGTCGACCACCGTGGTCGGCTCGATGCCGCAATGGCCGCCATCGAGGATGGCATCGAGCTGGTGCTCGAGCCGATCGCGGATCTGATCGCCATCGGTCAGCGGCAGCTCATCACCGGGCAACAGCAGGGTCGAACTCATCAGCGGCTCGCCGAGCTCGGTCAGCAGCATCTTCGGCACCGGGTGGTCGGGCACCCGGATACCGATGGTGCGCCGCTTGGGATGCTGCAGCCGCCGCGGCGTCTCGCGCGTCGCCGGCAACAGGAACGTGAACGGTCCGGGCGTCGCCACCTTGAGCAGCCGGAACTGCCAGGTCTCGATGCGCGCATAGCGCCCGATCTCGCTCAGGTCCCGGCACACCAGCGTGAAATGATGGTGCCGGTCGGCGCCGCGAATGCGTCGCAGGCGCTCGAGCGCGGCCGCATCCCCGATGTGGCAGCCGAGCGCGTAGCAGGAGTCGGTCGGATAGGCGATGACCCCGCCATTGCGTACGATCTCGGCCGCGCGGCGGATCAGTCGCAGTTGCGGATTCTGGCGGTGCAGCTCGAAGTATTGGGCCATGGCCTGCGCCGTAGGGGGTGAATCCGCTATCATAGCGGCCCTCGTAACTGCCCTATCCGGCGACCGAAATCACGGATGCAAGCACTTTTTGATCTTGCGCCATTGGCGGCGTTTTTCCTGGCCTACAAGCTGGGCGGCATCTACGTCGCCACCGTGGTGCTGATGATCGCCATGGTCGCGCTGCTGCTGACGGATCGGCTGCGCTTGCAGCGCATACCGCCGATGCACCTGCTGTCGGCCGTGCTGGTGCTGCTGCTGGGCAGCGCCACGCTGATCCTGCGCGACCCGCGGTTTCTCAAGTGGAAGCCGACCATATTCCTGTGGCTGGTCGGACTGGCCAGCTTTGCCAGCCCGTGGATAGGCCGCACGCCGCTGGCGCAGCGTCTGCTCGCGCCGATGGTCAGCGGCAGCGAAACCGTATCGCGCGCCACCTGGCTCAAGCTCAACTGGCTCTGGGTCGCGTTCTTTGCGCTGCTCGGCGGCCTGAACCTGTGGGTCGCCACCCGCGCCAGCGAGAACGCCTGGGTCAATTTCAAGGTGATCGGTATCAGCGCGGCGTTCGCGTTGTTCGCGATCGCTCAGGCGCTGTGGCTGGCCGCGCGCACCGAGGCCATGGCGGCCTGAGCCTCATGCCCTCAGCACCGAGCCCGACAGCCGCGCACATCCGCAGCCTGCTGCAGCAGCGCCTGCAGCCCGCGCACCTGGAAGTGCGTGACGATAGCGCCGCGCACGCCGGTCATGCCAGCGCCGGCGGCAAAGGGCACTTCCGGCTGCGGATCGTGTCCACATGCTTCGAAGGATTGAAGCCGCTGCAACGTCACCGTCTGGTCAACGAGACGCTGGCGCCGCTGTTCGAAACCGAACTGCATGCGGTCGCGATGGAGACCCTGACTCCTAGTGAGTTTAAGAAGTAATTAACGTAACCTAATGAGATATCTGATGAAAATTTATCACGCA
>DATNNU010000078.1:0-2684 GCA_035601675.1 Steroidobacteraceae bacterium
GGCGATCGATGTAAGGCGGCAGCGGCACCAGCCCGTGCGCATCGAAGAACGCCACCGCCTCGGCCGGCAGCTCGACTTCCCAGAACGGCGCGCGCCGCGCAATCAGCCGCACCAGGCCGCCGCCGGTCTGCAGCGACATCCCCGGCCGCAGCGACTTGCTGTCGCGCAGCTGCACCAGCGCGCGCGCGCCAGCGAGCGGCCGCTCGAGAAACAGCTCGATGCGCCCACCGCTGAGCTTTCGCGCCGGCACGCGCGCCGGCAGCACGCGGGTATCGTTGAACACCAGCAGATCCCCGGCCTCAAGCAGCGTCGGCAACTCCTCGATGCGACGGTCCTGCCACGAGTCGCGCGCACCGTCGAGCAGCAGCAGACGGCCCGCAGAGCGCCGCGGCAGCGGCGCCTGCGCGATCAGCTGTGCCGGCAGATCGAAGTCGAAGTCGCTGCGTTTGATACGGCCGCTCAGTGTCGTACGAATGGCAATGGTGGCCTCGCTCGGAGTCGAACCGAGATGGGCAAGCCCGGTCGATTTTGAGTCGACTGCGTCTACCAGTTCCGCCACGAGGCCGTCGGACTTACCTGCATGCATGGCCACCAGGTGCGTGATGGGCGCGTTTCGCGGTGCAGAGCGTCCCTCGGTGCGAGTACGATACCTCAATCTTTTATGAAATTCTGTCCAGCTTGCGGCCAACCGGTGGCGATGCGCATCCCACCCGGCGACAACCTGCCGCGCGCAGTGTGCACCGCGTGCGGCAGCATTCATTACGAGAACCCGCGCATCGTGGTCGGCTGCGTGCCGCAGTGGCAGGGCCGCATCCTGCTGTGCCAGCGCGCCATCGCGCCGCGTCGCGGCTATTGGACCACACCGGCCGGATTCATGGAAAACGGTGAAACCCTGCAGGCTGGCGCGGCACGCGAGTCGCTGGAGGAAGCCGAGGCGCGGGTGCAGATCGGCTCGCTGCTGGCGATCACCCACGTGCTGCATGCCTCGCAGGTACACGTGAGCTTTCGTGCCGCCCTGCTCGAAGGCAAATTCGGTGTCGGCGCCGAGAGCCTGCAGGTCGGACTGTACGAGGAGGCCGAGATTCCCTGGGGGCAGATTGCCTTCCCGAGCATCGAGTTCGCGCTGCGCAGCTATTTCGAGGATCGGCGGCTGGCGCGCGAACTACTGCATTTCAGCGACATCCATCGGCCACTGCAGCCGTGAGCCGGCACCGCGCTGGCCCGGCTGCCGGCCGGCGCGCCAGGCGGTAATCCGGTGGTCCGTGAAGTCCGGGTGTCCGTATCGCTTTCAGGCTCGGTGCGGCTTTGGCACAATACGCGCCCCGCGCGCGCGCCGGAAACCCAGTGACTACGCCGGCCGCCATCGGCCGGCATCGATCGGAGCAGCAATGACCTTTGTCGTGACGGAAAACTGTATCAAGTGCAAGTACATGGACTGTGTGGAAGTGTGCCCGGTTGACTGTTTCCACGTCGGCCCGAATTTTCTGGTGATCGACCCGGACGAGTGCATCGACTGCACCCTATGCGAGCCCGAGTGCCCGGTGGAGGCGATCTTTTCCGAGGAGGAGCTGCCCGCGGGACAGGAAGCGTTCAAGCAGATCAACGCCGAACTGGCCAAGCAGTGGCCGGTCATCACGGAAAAGGGCGAGCCGCCGGCCGACGCCAAGGAGTGGGAGGACAAACCCGAGAAGCGCTCGCTGCTGGAGCGCTGAGCACCGGCGCTCGTCACGGCCTGCCGTGCCGTCGGGGCTGCGGCTAGGGCTGCTGCTTCTTGAGCTGTTCGACCAGCGCATCGGGTGGCAGGTAACCGCCCACCAGCGCGCCATTGGCGGCCACAATGCCCGGCGTACCCTCAAGGCCGATGGCCTGACCGAGTTCATATTCCTGCGCCACCGGCGTATCGCGACACGGCTGCGAGGCGAGTGCCTCGCCAAGTTTTGCCCGGGTCAGCGCGGCCTTGCGGTCCGCCGAACACCACACCTGCTCGGCCTTGTGCCAGGACGCGGTGTCCGGCCCGGTGCGCGGGTAAAACACGTACCGCACCCGCACACCCAGCCGATTGTAGTCCGCGATCTGGCGGTGCAGGGCGCGGCAGTAGCTGCAGTCCACGTCGGTGAACACGGTGACGGTGTATTTGGGATCGGACGGCGAGAACACCACCATTCTGGATTCCGGAACCGCATCGATCAGCTTGCGTCGCATCTCGCGCCGATGCACTTCGGTCAGATTGGCGCGGCTTGGGACCTGATAGAGATCGCCGGTGAACGCGTACTGGCCGTCGCGTGTCATGTAGAGGATATCCGAGCCGCGCAGCACTTCGAAAATACCGGCGACCGGGGTCGTCTGAACGTTCTCGGGCTTGACGCCAGCCAGACCGGCGACGGCACGCAGCGTCTCCGGCGACGCCGGCACCAACTGCGGGGCCGATGCATGAGCGGCTGCAGGCGCCGGCGCGTCGGTAGCGGCCATGCCCGGGATGGCTGTGGCAGTGCCAGCGGAGGCGGCAGGGTCTTGCTGCGGTGCAGTAGTCGCTGCCCAAACAACACCGGCCATGAGGCCGAGCGATGCCAGTGCCGAGCCCCGAAAACCGAGGTGTTTCATGCGCCCAAGCATAGCATGGGGTGAGCCGCGCCAGCGGCGGCGGCGCCGCGCAACTAGCCGCGCGGGTGGTGCTGGGAGTGCAG
>DATNNU010000079.1:0-5693 GCA_035601675.1 Steroidobacteraceae bacterium
GCTCGGCCAGGCCTGCGATCACCCGCAACAGCGTGGATTTACCCGAGCCCGAGCGCCCGAGCAGACCGACGATCTGCCCCGCCACCAGCGTCAGCTTGACGCCGTCGAGCACCACCAGTTCGCCGCCGTCGGGCTTGGGAAAGGACTTGCAGACGTTCTCGACCGACAGCAGCTGCGCGGTCACGAGATTCGGTGCGGTGTTCATGACGCTCTCCAACGCTCAGCTGAGTCGATACTTGCGTTCGGCGAAATAATACAACGGCCGCCAGAACACTCGATTGATCGCGACTACGAACAGGCTCATGGTCGCAATGCCGAGAATGATGCGATGAAAGTCGCCGGCGGTCGTGGCCTCGGCGATGTAGGCGCCGAGCCCGTGCGCCTTGACCTCGACATTGCGCCAGCTCGCGAGCTCGGCGACGATGGCCGCATTCCAGGAGCCGCCCGAGGCGGTGATGGCGCCGGTCACGTAGTAGGGCAGCACGCCGGGCAGCGCCACCTTGCGCCACCACAACAGGCCGCTGACGCCGAAGTTAGCCGCCGCATAACGCAGCTCGGCCGGCATCGCGGAAGCACCGGCGATCACGTTGAACAGGATGTACCACTGAGTGCCGAGAATCATCAGCGGGCTCAGCCACACGTCAGGGTTGAGCTTCCAGGTCACGATGCCGAATACGGCCACCGGGAACAGCAGATTGGCCGGAAACGCCGCCAGAAACTGCGCGATCGGCTGCACGATCTGGGTGGCGCGCGGCCGCAATCCGACCCAGATACCGATCGGCACCCACACCACGCTGGCGAGCCCGATCAGCACCATGACGCGCAGCATCGTTATCGCCGCCAGGCCCGCTACCTGCGCGGCTTCGTGCCACGTGGTCTCGCCGATCAGCGTACTCACGATGCGCCACGCGGCCAACGCCAGCACCAGCAGCAACAGCAAGAACCACAGCAGATCGGCGCGCCCTGCGGCGCGGGCAGTGGCCGCGCCCGGCAGCAGCTCCGGCCGCGGCGCCTTGCGGCTGGTCCAGCGAATGATGGCGTTGAATAATGTCCGCAGCGCGCTCATCAGCCGCGAGCGCTGCAGCATGGTCAGCGCCCAGGAATCCGGCACCTGGCCGCCCTGCTCCTGATCGAGCCGGAATCGATCGCCCCAGACCACCAGCGGGCGGAAGATCAACTGGTCGTACAGCAGGATCACGATGAACATGGTCGCGATCGCCCAGCCGATCGCGCGCAGCGAGCCTTGCTCGATGGCGAGCGCAATGTAGGAGCCGATGCCCGGCAACGCGATGTTGGTGTGGCCGACGCTGATCGATTCCGAGGCCACGACGAAGAACCAACTGCCCGACATCGACATCATCATGTTCCAAATTAGCGCCGGCATCGCGAACGGCACTTCGAGCCGCCAGAAGCGCATCCATGGCGTCAGCCGGAACGACGCGGCCGCCTCCTGCAGCTCGTGCGGCACCGTGCGCAGGGACTGATAGAAGCTGAAGGCCATGTTCCAGGCCTGGCTGGTGAAAATCGCGAAGATCGCCGCAAATTCGGCGCCGAGCACCCGACCGGGCACCAGTGACATGAAAAACACCACCGTGATCGAGATGAACCCCAGGATCGGTACCGATTGCAGGATGTCGAGGATCGGCACCAGCAGTCTTTCCGCACGCGCGCTCTTGGCGGCCCAGGTGGCGTAGGTGAAGGTGAACAGCAGCGACAGCGCCAGCGCCGCGAACATGCGCAGCGTGGTGCGCGCGGCGTAGAACGGCAGATTGATCGGGTCGAGCGACAATGGTGCCGCCGACAGCTTGGCGAGCGGCTCGAGCAGGCCGCGGCTGGCCTCGGCAAGGAAGGTCAGCAGTCCGATCACAACCACGATCGCGATCAGATCCCAGCGCGTGGCGAGCTCGCGTACGAAGGCAAAGGGTTGGGATCGACTCACCATTCGTACTCGTCAGCGTTTGAAAGCAATGGGGCACGCGCGTGCAAGCGCAGGCGAGTCTGGTCTTGCACGGCTATCTTACAATTTTTTCAGCGCCGGCTTGGGCTTCGCAGCCGGTAGACCGCGGGCGGTTGATTCAGGCGATTCAGATACTGACGGTGCTCACCGATGCTCATGCTGTACCAGTCGATCTTGCGGCCCAGCTCGCGACGCAGAGCGGCATCGGTCACGTAACTGCTGCGGCCGTGGCGCGCGATCACGCCTTTGCGCAGGCGCCGGGTGCGGGCCCGTTGCAGCATATCGATCAGGGCCGCGGCGACGCTCTGGCTGCGCGGCAGCTCGCTGTGCTCGCAGCGCAGTGAGTAGTTGCGCACCCCGGGCAGCGTGGCGCACGAGCTGGCCACGGTGCCGTCGCCGGCTGAACTGACCCGGTAGCGAAACTGCTGGCCGCGCCGTTCGATGCCGGTGACGGTGCGCTGTCCGGTGCCGACGATCGAGAAAAAGCGCTGATCCGGTGCGGCGAGCCGGCCGGCGAAGCCGCGAGCGGCCCGCAGCAACGCCGGGTCCGGACGCGCTCCGGTACGCGGCCAGCAGCCGGGATCGAACAGATCGAGCGGTGCGCGGGCGGCGGGCAACAGCTGATACAGGCTCATGAAGCCGCGGAACGCCAATCGGGTCAGGGTCTCGGCGTCGTGCACTCGATCGATCGCCGCGATCCGGCCGACCATCGGGTAGGTCGCGCGCAGTGCCTGCACGGCGGCGATCGAGCCTCCGTGCGGTGCGCCGATGCCGATCACCCGGGTGATGCGTTCGGCGCCGGCGCCGTTGCCGTAGTGCGCGAGCGCGGCGCGCGCCAGCAGCGCACCCATGCTGTGGCCAATCAGCGCCAGCTCTGCGGCCTGGTCGGCCGCCAGTCGATCCGCGAGTGCACGACCCGCGGCAACGACATCGCCGCGCCAGTCATAGTCATACAGCGCCACTTCAAAGCCGGCGGCCGCCAGGCGCAGTTTGAGCGCCAGGTAGCTGTAGACGATTGCACCCAGCGGCTGCAGCGGCGCTTTGCCCCGGATTGCACGCGGCAATCGCAACTCAGCGAGTCGGCCGTTGACGATATCGGTGGGATCGATCCACAGCAGATCGGGTGGCTGGCCAGCCGGGCGCGGCCGTCCGAGCTGCGAGCCGAGGATTCCGGGCAGCAGATAGATCTTCAGCCGGCTGCGAGCGGCCGAGCGTCGATGCCGAACGGCCCGGCCCTGGCGCGCGAGCGCGACCAGCGTGCTGTATTCGTCCCCACCCAGATACGCCGCCAGCTCGCGTCGGTGCGCGCCGCCCGCGAGCGCTCGCTCGAGCTCGGCCTCGGGCCAGCACATGCGGTCGTAGACCGACACTTCGCCGTTGCCGCTCATTTTTCGGCATCGAGCGCAGTCAGACCGCTGTGCCGTGCGATCTGGTCGCAGACCGCCGCGATCACCGCGTTGCGTGCGCTGCTCTTGCGCCACACCGCGCCGATCCTGCGGCTCGGCACCGGGCGGGCGAACGGCCGCACCGCCATTCCCTTGGCGCCGCCATAGGCACCGTGCACCGCCAGCGCCGGCAACAGCGTGACGCCGGCTCCGGTGGCCACCATCTGCCGCAGGGTCTCGATGCTGGTGGCGCGAAAGTCCTGCTTCTCGTGCACGCCGCTGCGGCTGCAGACTGCCAGTGCCTGCTCGCGCAGACAATGTCCGTCCTCCAACAGCAGCAGCGTCTCGCCCTTGAGGTCCTCGGCGCGAATCTGCGAGAGCGCCGCCAGCGGGTGGGCCGCGGGCAGTGCCGCGACGAACGGTTCCTGGTAGAGCGCGCGCGTCGCCAGGCCCTCGACATGCACCGGCAACGCCAGGATGCCGACGTCGATATCGCCGTTGTGCAGCCGCTCGAGCATCGGCTCGGTCTGATATTCGTACAGCATCAGTTCCAGCCGCGGCAGCGCCTTGCGGATCCTGAGCGCCACCAGCGGCAGCAGGTAGGGGCCGATCGTGGGCAGCAACGCCAGGCGCAACTGGCCGGCGAGCGGATCGCGCCGCGTCTGCGCCAGGCCGACGATGGCATCGGCGCTCTGGAGCATGCCGCGCGCGCGCTGGGTGATTTCCTCACCGGCGGCGGTCAGCGTCACGCGGCGCGGCCGCCGCTCGATCAGCTGCACACCCAGGTAGAGCTCCAGCTTGCGCAGCTGCGCCGACAGCGTCGGCTGGCTGACGAAGCACTTGGCGGCCGCGCGGCCGAAATGCCGCGTGTCAGCCACGGCCACCAGGTAGCGCAGGTCTTTGAGCTTCAGATCGGTCATGGAATTTCGATATATAGCATCTATCGCCACCATAAAGTCAATTGATTGGACGATGGAGCACGGGGGTCGCAGGATGCGCGTACGGGGCCGGCGTTGAAAGCCAGGCCAGCGATAAAACAAGCTCCCCTCGTGTTTCAAGGAGATTCGATATGTTGGGTCTAGGACAGAAATTTCCCGCCTATGCGCTCACCGGCGTGGTGTCGAACGACCCCGCCAAGGCGTTCCAGCCCTTCAGCAACGCCGACCAGGGCGGAAAATGGCAGGTCGTGTTCTTCTGGCCGAAGGACTTTACGTTTGTATGTCCGACGGAGATTGCGGCCTTCGGCAAGCTCAATCGCGAGTTTGCGGATCGTGGCGCGCAGCTGTTCGGTGTCAGCACCGACAACGAGTATGTGCACCTGGCGTGGCGCAAGGAAAAGGAGGAGCTGCGCAATCTGCCGTTCCCGATGCTGTCGGATATCAAGCGTGAACTCAGCGGCGCGCTCGGTATTCTCGATGCGGAAGCCGGCGTCGCGCAGCGCGCGACCTACATCGTCGATCCGGATGGCGTGATCCGCTTCGTCTATGTGACCGATCTGTCGGTCGGCCGCAACCCGGCGGAAGTGCTGCGCGTGCTCGATGCACTGCAGACCGACGAGCTGTGTCCGTGCAACTGGCAGAAGGGCCAGGACACCCTGAAGGCGGCGTAGATCATGAGCAGCACCACTCTGGATCTGATCCGCGATTCGATCCCGGACTATGCGCGCGATCTAAAGCTCAATCTCGGCAGCGTGCTGACGGTGGCGGGCGCCCCGGGCCTGAACGACGCGCAGATCTGGGCGGTGGCGGTGGCATCGAGCATCGCCTCGCGCAACCTGGCGTTCACGCGCGGCATCGAGGCCGCGGCCGGCGAGCACCTGGATGCCGCCCATCTGCAGGCCGCCCGGGCGGCGGCCGCGATCATGGGGATGAATAACATCTACTACCGCTTCCTGCACCTGGTCGAGGATGCCGAGTACCAGGCCATGCCGGCGCGGCTGCGGATGAATATCCTGGCCAATCCGGGCATCGACAAGCTGGACTTCGAGCTGCTGTCGCTCGCGGTATCGGCGATCAACGGCTGCGGCCTGTGCATCAGCTCGCATGAGAAGAAGCTGCGGCAGCACGGCTTCACGCGCGAGATGATCCAGAGCGCGGTGCGTATTGCCGCGACCGTGCACGCGGTGGCTGGGGTACTCGAGTACAGCCACGCGCAGGCGGCGACGACGCCTGACGCTCAGGCGGCGTGACGTTCAGAAGTTGAAGGACGGCGTTTACTGATCTGCAATCGCCGGGGCCGCCGATGGCGGCGCCGGTGATTTTTGCGTTGGCGCGGCTTCCGGCAGTGTCCCCATGGCCTGGAACAAGGCCGCCGTATCGATCAATCGGGACGCGGTGTCCTGGATTTCGGAC
>DATNNU010000080.1:0-9731 GCA_035601675.1 Steroidobacteraceae bacterium
TGCCGGCCTTCAAATCAGAGAGTTGGCGATCTGCTGCTGGATCGCGAGCGCCGCGGCGCGCGGATCGGCCGCGTCGCGGATCGGCCGGCCAATGACGATGTAGTCGGCGCCGTACTCAATGGCCTGCTGCACTGTGACCACGCGCTTCTGATCATCGAGCGGACGGTTATCGACCGGCCGCACGCCCGGTGTGACCACCAGCAGCCTGTGGTCGATGCTGGCGCGCAGCTGGCGCACTTCCAGCGCCGAGCCGACCACGCCGTCGCATCCGGCCTCGAGCGCACGGCGCGCACGCGAGAGCACCAGCTGCTCGACGTCGCATTGAAAGCCGAGATCGTCGAGATCGCCGCGGTCAAGGCTGGTAAGTACGGTGACGCCCAGAATCTTGACGTCGCCCTTGGCGGCAGCGGCGGCTTCCATCATGGCTTGATTGCCGTGCACGGTCGTGAAGGTGACACCGCGATTGCGCAGCTGCCGCACCGCCGCGGCCACGGTCGCGGGAATATCGAAGAACTTGAGATCGACAAAAATCCTCGCCCCGCGCGCGGCGATCCAATCCAGCAGCCCGAAATATTCCCCGCTCATGAACAGCTCGAGCCCGAGCTTGTAGAACGACACCGAATCGCCGAGTTGCTCGACCAGGGCACGCGCTTCGGCGGCAGTGGCGACATCGAGCGCGAAGATCAGGCGCTCGTTTGCGGGGATGTTTTTCGGCGTCATGTCGATGGTCGCGGCCATGTGGTCGGCTAGGTCCGTTCCGCCGGGTCGAACAGCCGCCGGTATTCCAGAATCGCGTAGCGGTCGGTCATGCCGGCCACATAGTCGGCCACCGTGCGGGCGCGGCCGGCGGCGCCGTCGCGCTGCTCGGCGCGCTGCGCCATATCGCGATGTTCCGCCGGCATCAGCTCGATCTCGTCCATGAAGGCGTTAAACAGGGCACTCAGGACCCGCTTGGCCTTGGTCGTCATGCGCAGTACCCGCTGGTGCCGATAGACCTGTTCGCGCAGGAACTGCTTGAGCTGCAGGTGCTGCGCACGCATTGCCTCGCTCATTCCCATCAGCGGCTCGCCCAGTGCGCGCACGGCATCGATATCCTGCGGCTTTGCAGCCCGAAGCCGCGCGAGGCTCGACTCGATCACGTCGATCACCACTTCGTTGACCATGCGGCGCACGGTCTCGTGCACCCGGCGGCGGCCCTGCAGATCCGGGTGCAGCCGCATCACCTCATCGAACTGACGCTGCACCAGCGGCACCTGAGCGGCTTCCTCCAGCGTGATCAGTCCGGCGCGGATGCCGTCGTCGACATCGTGATTGTTGTAGGCGATCTCGTCGGCGAGGTTCGCCAGCTGCGCCTCCAGCCCCGGCTGCCGCCGCTGCAGAAAGCGTTCGCCCAGCTCGCCGAGCTCGCGCGCCTTGGACACGGCGCAGTGCTTGAGAATCCCCTCGCGACATTCGAAGGTCAGATTCAGGCCGGGAAACAGCGCATAGCGCTCCTCGAGCTCATCGACCGTTCGCAATGACTGCAGATTGTGCTCGAAGCCACCGTAGTCGCGCATGCATTCGTTGAGGGCGTCCTGACCCGCGTGGCCGAAGGGCGTGTGGCCGAGATCGTGAGCCAGCGCGATGGCTTCGCTGAGGGTTTCGTTCAGTGCCAGCGCGCGAGCAATGGAGCGCCCGATCTGCGCCACCTCGATCGAGTGGGTCACCCGAGTCCGGAACAGATCGCCTTCGTGATTTACGAACACCTGGGTCTTGTAAGCCAGCCGCCGGAATGCACTGGAGTGAATGATGCGGTCGCGGTCGCGCTGAAACTCGCTGCGGTACTGCGGCGGCGGCTCGGCGTAGCGCCGGCCGCGGCTGCGCGCATCGTCTGCGGCGTAGATGGCCAGACCCGCGCCGCTCATCCGAAATGCGCCGCCAGCGTGTCGCGCAGCGCGGCGTCGGGATAGTCGCTGGTCACGACCGCCCGGCCCAATTCCGCCAGCAGCACCAGCCGCACGCGGCCGGCATGGACTTTCTTGTCGACGCGCATGTAGTCGAATGCCCGCGCGGCGCCGATGCGCGGCGCATCGACCGGCAGGCCGGCCCGCTGCAGCAGCGCACGCAGGCGCGCGACTACCGATGCTTCGAGATTGCCCAGGCGCTGCGACATCTCGGCCGCCATCAGCATGCCGGTGCCGACGGCTTCGCCGTGCTGCCAGCCGACGAAGCCGGTCGCGGATTCGATGGCATGACCAAAGGTATGACCGAGGTTCAGCAGTGCACGTTCGCCCTGTTCGCGTTCATCGCGGGCTACGATCTGCGCCTTGATCTGGCAGGAGCGATGGATCGCAAAGCCGAGAGCCTGCGCTGATCGCGCCAGCAGCGCGTCGATGTTCGCCTCGATCCAGTCGAAGAAGGCCGGATCGCAGATCAGGCCGTACTTGATGACCTCAGCCAGCCCGGCGCGCAGCTCCCGGTCCGGCAGGCTGTGCAGCAGATCGGTGTCGGCGATCACGGCGCGCGGTTGATGAAAGGCGCCAATCATGTTCTTGCCGCCCGGGTGATTGACCGCGGTCTTGCCGCCCACGGAGGAATCCACCTGCGCCAGCAGCGTCGTCGGAATCTGCAGCAGGTCGACGCCGCGCTGATAGCAGGCTGCGACAAAGCCCGCCAGATCTCCGACCACACCGCCGCCGAGTGCGAGCACCACGGCATCGCGCCCGATGCGATTGGCGATCAGCACGTCGAATACGCGGCTCGCCGTACCCAGGGTCTTGTGCTGCTCACCGTCGGGCAGGATGACTTCCACCACCCGCTGCCCCTGCAAGCTGTGCTTGAGCCGCTCGGCGTACAGCGGCGCGACCACCGTGTTGCTGATCAGCACCGCGTCGCGGCCCGACAGCTGCGTGGCCAGCAGCTCGCGTGAGCTCAATAGCCCGGCGCCGATCAGGATCGGATAGGAGCGATCGCCCAGGCTGACAGTGAGTGTGTGCATACCGTTGCAATAGCAGCGCAGGTGCTCCTGTGCGCCGTAGCCTTCAGGATCGCAAGTATACTTGCACTCAGCGGCTGGCACTCGCCGCAGGCCGCCGCAGGCAAGCCTTGTATTCCTGGGCGATGCGCTCGGCCACCGAGCGCGCCCGCCGCCGGTCGGTCGATGCACGCATATCGGCGATCTCCCGATACAGCGGCGCGCGCGCACGCATCAGCTCCTCGAGCCGCAGCTTCGGATCGGCGCCGTGCAGCAGCGGCCGATGACGCGTGCGGCCGGCACGCTCGGCCTGCTGCGCGATCGAAGTCTCGAGGTAGACCACCCAACCGCGGCTGGCCAGATCGCGGCGATTGTCCGGGTCCAGGACCGCCCCGCCGCCGGTCGCGAGCACGATGCGCGGTCGGTCGGTGAGTTCGGCGATGACCTCGCGCTCGCGGCGGCGGAAACCCGCTTCACCCTCACGCTCGAAGATCAGCGGGATATCGACGCCGCTGCGCTGCTCGATCTCGTGGTCGCTATCGTAGAACGGATAGTCGAGCAGCCGCGCCAGGCATTTGGCCACTGCGGTCTTGCCCGAGCCCATCGGGCCGATGAGAAAGATACTGTGTTTGCCGAGCATCGTGTGCTTCGCATGGCGCGCAGCACATCATATCGGGGCGGCTGGTGGCGGTCACGCGCCACCCGTGGAGGTCACTGCCAGCAGGTGGCTGAGGTGTCGGCGCCGCCACCGCCGATGTTGGCGGAGGAAAACTGCCTGCCCGTGCTGTCGACGCTGAAGTACTGGCAGGCGCCGTCTTTGAGCTGGCTCGATCCGGCAATCGGCGTCGCTGAGACCGTGTAGAGCGGTGGGTTCGGTGCGACCACCGCGGGAACGATGACGGTAAGCTGGTAGTAGCCGCTACCGACCGTGATCGGAAAAGCGCCGGTATAACCGAGGTTGGCCGGCACGTTGGTGTAACTGCCCGACGTGCTCAGATAGCGCTCTTCGCGGCCGGCAAGATCCAGTACCGCCGTGCGTGCGTCGACACGCCTGGATTTCTGCACTTGCTTCGAATACATCGGCACGGCGATCGCCGCCAGCACGGCGATGATCGTCAGCGCGATCATCAGCTCCACCAACGTGAATCCCGACGACGGCGCGGCTGTGGCTGTGATTTCTCTAGGTTTCATAGGGCGCTACCTGTCAGCGTCGCTCAACCCAAGTGACGCGAGTGCTGTGGGGGTTGGGTGCATTGAACGGCAGAGCCGCACCGGGGTTGACCGGGCCGCTGCTGCTGCCGCCGCTGCTGCTGCCACCGC
Source organism: Steroidobacteraceae bacterium (assembly GCA_035601675.1). GTDB lineage: Bacteria > Pseudomonadota > Gammaproteobacteria > Steroidobacterales > Steroidobacteraceae > FEN-1191. The sequence goes on from DATNNU010000080.1 coordinate 4,274, forward strand.
CGCTGCTGCCGCCACTGCTGCCAGGCGAACTGGTCTGCATCACCAGGAAGCTATGTCCCCCGGCGAGCACCACCGAGCTGCTGCCGGTGCCGTTGGTATTTTCAGCACCCACGACCTGATTGTTGTAGGTGTTGAAGCTGTTGACGGTGTCACCGAAGGTCGAGGTGGCAAAAGTACCGCCGTTGCTCGCCGATATACCAAAGGTCCAACCCGAGGTGGTGGTCGCCAGGCACTGATACGGGTCCGTGGACGGCGGAATGGTGGTGTTCACAAGGAACACGCCGAGTTGCAGCGTCGGATTGAAAATCACCTGCTCCGCGACGCCCGGCAGATTCAGCGACCAGCCAAACTGGGTATTGGGGCCGCTGGCGCAGGTGGTAGAACCGGCCCAGCACACCGGGTTGCTGCTGATGGTCCGGAACTGATTGCCGGCCGGGGAGGTAAACGTTCCCAGTATGCTCTGCGCCGACAGCGTCCCAAGGGTGACGGACTGCGGTGTCGGCAGGCTGGCGAACTTCTGCCCCGACTTCAGGTTCCAGCTGACCATGTTCCAGTCCCAGATGCCATAGAGCGCCTGGGCGCCGGTCGCGTAACTGGTCGGCGACGCGTTGGTCAGCGGGATCTGTCGACCGGTGCCAAAGTCCACCATCACTCGCGGCAGCGACGTGGTCTGCTGAGTGACCAGCGGCACCACCTGGGTGGTGATCGGCTGGCCCGCTGGCGTGGTAAACATCGGGGTTGCCGACGACAGCGCCCACTGCGCCGGATTGCTGCTGGTCAGATCGAAGCGCCAGAGGTTGCCGAGCAGATCGCCGGCGTACACGTAATCGACGATGTGATCGCCGTCGATGTCCGCCGGGGACGCGTAGGCAATGCCATCCGACTTGCCAGCCTTACCGGCGCTCAAGTAATAGAACGTGCGGGCACCGCTGGTGGCATCGACGGTCATCACAAAGATGCCGGCATCGCCGCTGCTGCTGCCGAAGCCATTGCCGAACACCGCGCCCCACATACCGTTGTGGAAGCGCCGGATCTGCGGCGTGCCATAGGTGTTGCCGAGATTGGCGCCGCAACCAGCAACGTTGGCGCAGACCAGCGTCGCCGGATTCCATTCACCCACGACAATGTTGGCGGCATTGGCCTCGGTGAATGTCGTAGACGGATTGGTGACATCGAGAGCGAAGATAGCCGAGCCGCCAGGCCCGAGGCCGCCCACCAGCCAGGTATGCCACAGGCCGCCGTAGAACAGGTCGCCATTGCCTGGCGTCGCATCGACGTAGAAGTTGTGACCGTACTGGACGCTGGAGAAATCCAGCGCCGGATTGCCCGCATTGTGAATCGTGTTGAGTACGGCGCCCGGCATGTATGCCATCAGTTCATAACCATCGTTCGGGGTAATGGCGTTGTTCACGAAATTGCCGTTGATGTCGAACGAGCCGGATCGGAATCCGTGCAGCAGGCCATCATTGGCCCCCGCGTAGACGACGTTCAGACGCCCCTGCTGAGTCAGAGCGTAGTTGGCGTAGCTCTGGCCGGCGTTCTCGGGCAGGCTCGGGGCGATGATCAGGAAGTCCGACCACGAGGGCGGGTAGCGCAGGTTCGGGGGTCCCACCGGCGTCGGGCTGGAGTCGATAATGTCACTCAGCACGCTGACGCGCGCTCCGTACAGGCCGACGCCCAATGCGTTCTGCTCGTTGGTACGAACGCCGCGCAGATAGTTCAGGCGGTTGGCGTTGATCGGTGCGGGATCGCCCGCATCGAGCGCGTTCTTCTGAGCAGCGGTGAGATTAGCCCACTCGAACGGAATGCCCATGGCGCCATTCCAGGTCATGATGACACGGCTGGTCGGCGCCTCTGCCAAGGTGGCGCCGCTGACACCGGTGGCGGTGCAAGTGCGGCCGGCCGCAACGCCCGTCAGCACGCACGACGCATCCCAATTGGCGATGGCACTGATGCTGACCGTCTGGGTCGCGGCATTGAAGAGCACATTCTGCGACGTCAGGGAGCCGGACCAGTTACTCGGGTCGAAGAACGCGAGGTACACCTGCGTGCCGGTATTCACCTGGGACGCCTGTTGCTGATTGAGCCCGGCCGAGCTCGACGACTGCTCAAACGGGGTCGCCTTGAAGCACAGGATCTCGTGAATGTTGGTGCTGCCGCCGGTGGAGCCGGCAAATCCGAAGCGGAAGGTGGCCGGCAACGCACCGTTGGTGGCGGTGATATCCTGACCGTTGATCACCAGCTGATTGGCGCCGCCGTTATAGCTGTAGGACAGGCTCAGCAGACCAGTCGGCGTGATCTTCAGATCGTAGGTGATCGGTGTCGCGTCGCCGCGCGTCTGCGCGCCCTCGTTGGCAATCTGAAAGCCGCCCGGCAGCTCCTTGTAGGCATTGACGATGGGCGCGTAGTCGGCCACCGCGATCGCCGTTTGCACGGGGTTTGACGGCGTCGAGTAGTTCCACAGGAAGCCGCTGCGGCAGGTGTTCTGCACCGCTTCCTGCTGCTTGGCGGCGCTCAGGCTGAGCGGGTAATACGCGGAATTGAGGGTGTTGAGCGCGCTGAAGGCAATACTGCCGGCGCCGCGTAAGCCGATGCGGCCCGGATGATAACCGTAGCCGAAAGCCGTGTTGTCGCTGGTGGCCGTGTTGCCGCCGGCATAGCCCGGCATCAGCTTGTCGCCATTCAGAAAGTTTCCGTACTCATCGATACCCAGGCCGATATAGCCGCCGACCAGACCATCGTGCGGCGTGTTGGCGTTCGAGCAGGTATAGGCCAAGCTGCCGCCGAAGGCGCCAATGCCGGCCGGCTTGCCACCGTCCATCAGGTAGAAGCTGATACCGTCTGCGCCGTCGCCGCCGGCACCGCCGGAGTCACCGCGGTAGGTCGCGGTGGTGAACGTTACGTGCAAGCCCTGGCCGGTCGCAAAGGTGAAGTTGGAGACGATCGCGCCATTCTGGTTGTAGCCGCCGGGGCTGCCGTTGGTGAAGCGCAGCGCACCGCTGCCTACCGGATCGGGCAGCAAGCCGCTGTTGCCGCCAACCTGCTGTTCTCCCCCGAAGTAGCCCAGACCGACGCACGCCGGAATGTTGCCGGTGTTGTTGCCCGCGGTCAGGCAGGCGCCGTGAAAGGACTGCCAGTTGAAAGTCGACGACGCGCCGGTGAAATTGTCCGAGATCTGCAGCTGCGCCCAGGCCGCCGCTGGAGCGAGTGCGACCAGCGCGGTAGCGTATAGCCGTATTGATAGATTCGCTTTCATAAATTTAAGCCTCAGGGTCCGTTGGCGCCGCAGCTATTCCAGTCGGTTTCGAACACGCTCTCTACTACTGCCACAGTGCTGGCACTGGAGCCGTAGCCCCACGCGTCGATCTGATAGAGGTTGCCGCAATTCAGGGGTTGGTTCACCGTACTGATGAACGAGATGTAAAATCGCGGCGCCGCCAGGTAGTAGTCCGCAGCTGCCGCATTGCTCACATTCATGGTGGTTGGCGTATATACCGTTCCCACTTCCTGAGCGCCGCTGCGCCAGGGCACGACGGTGACATCGCCATTCGGCACCAAGTTTTTCAGGCCGGTGCCCTGCAGGCAAACCTGCCCCTGGGCCGGCGCGACCAATAACGCCGGCGGACAGGTGCTGGCATTGGCCCAGTTGCCCTGTGTGATCCACCACTCCGCATATTGCAGCGCGGTCATCGCGGCGGCACGCGCCCGCTCTTTGTCGCGCGTATTGCCAGCAATTCTCTCTTCGATGCCGAAGCTGCGGAACATACTGACGGCGAAGATGGTCACGATCAGCAACAGCAGCAGACTGGAGATCAGCACCATGCCGCGCTGAGCAGACCTGCTGTTCCTGCAGCCGAAGTGTGTGCGTATGTCACTCATGTGTTGCCACGCGATCACGTTACGACGCCCATTTTGCTCATGATGCCGATCACGCGGGTGACCTGGACCGGCGGCAGGTTGATGTTTCCAGGATTCGTAAAGGTCAGCGTAATGCGAACCGAGACCACGTAGTTCCAGGCCGGATAAGTATTGATGGTCGTGGCTGAAACCTGAGCCGCATCCATGTAGCTGTCGGCGCACTGGTTGCCGAGGGCGAAATTGGTCTGCACCCCATACAGGACCTGCAGTTTCGTGACCTGCAGAGGGTTCACACCGCCGGTCGATGCGCTGATCAGCGGTATATTCGTGGTGCCGGCCGCCGAGGTCAGCGCGCAGATCAGATTGCCCAGATTGTCGACGCTGAAGGTATTGACGAAGATTTCATTCGCCCCGGTGGTGTTCGAGGTGCCGCCACAGTTGAGAATGCCGTCGTTGTTGGCGGTCTGGTAGCGCACCGAGATCGTGTCGCCGGGCGCCGCCGCCAGGAATGCGCCGGTGCCGCTGACGGCCTGTCCCGCAGCGAAAGGCGCCACAAGGCCGAGCGAGCCATTGGCATTCGAATTGACTGGATCCGAGTAATAGCCTGCCGTTTGAATCACATCGGTGAGTATGGTCATCGCCAGACGTACGCTGTCCTGCAATTGCGTGGACTGGGTCTGGGAGGTGGCCGCCCGGCGGGTGTCCTGCACCACCGCCAGTACGCCGCCGATCAGGAACAGCGCGATGACCAGCGATACCAGCAACTCGACCAGCGAAAAACCCTGCGAACGGGCGCGCCGCTGCGACAATGTCGGCATGAGTTTGCTCATGGTTGCACGTACAGAATGTAGGTAGGTGTCTGGAAGGCCGCGCCGGCGGCCGGCACGATGCCCTGGGCGTTCGCGGCCACGGTGTTTTCAGTCCACGTCAGCGTAATCTTGCAGGTGTTCGGCAGGTTCGCGGCCGGCAGCGGGCACAGTATCGAGGCCTGATAGCTGGGAAATATCGTCTGCGCAGACAGCGCCCATTGGGTCAGGTCGTACGCCGCCATCTGCACCGTGGTGCACGGCCGGTTGTTCCAGCAGTCAACCCCCGAGACCAAGTTGGGGTCGGGAGAACTGGCTATCGTTGTCCCCGAGACCACGTGGGGTATTGCCGACGATGCCAGGGACCAATAGACCCGATCGGCACGCATCGCCGAGGCGAGGCTAGCCGCCTCGAGCGCCGCGAGGGAGCGCTTGCCGGCAGTGCCGGTGCTCGACAGCGCCACCGCCTGCAGCTTGGCGATGCCAAGCAGTCCGATCGATATGATGATCAGCGCGACCATCACCTCGACCAGGCTGAAGCCGCCGCCAAAGCGCAGCGGCGGGCCCGATGCGAAACGCTTCGAGCGCATCATGTGCAGTTTCCCGTGCCGGCTAACTGCACGTTCAAGGTGCCGACCGCGCTGATCGCCAGGCAGCGTGTGTAAGCGGTGACCGCCGTGGGCGCGCTATGCAAGATGACGGTGACTGTCCCGGGAAGGCCTACGGCAAAGCCTTCGCGGTTGAAAATCAGGGCCGACGTGGCGCCGCTCGCCACGAAGGTATCGGTACTGTTG
>DATNNU010000081.1:0-2764 GCA_035601675.1 Steroidobacteraceae bacterium
GGGTAGCCGACCTGCTGCGCCAGGCGCCGGCACTCTTGCGGGTGCTGCGGCAGCGGCGGCGTCGCCGGCATCACCGGCACGCCGGCGGCCACCGCCAGATGACGTGCGGCCACCTTGTTGCCGAGCACGCGCATGGTTTCCGGGCTCGGCCCGATGAAGATGACGCCGGCGGCGGCACACTGCGCGGCAAACTCAGGATTCTCGGACAGAAAGCCGTAGCCCGGATGGATTGCATCAACAGCCGCTTCGCGTGCGACGCGCAGGATGTCCGGGATATCGAGGTAAGCGTCGATTGGGCCTTTGCCTTCGCCGACCAGGTAGGCTTCGTCGGCCTTGGTACGATGCAGGCTGAAGCGATCCTCCTGCGAGTAGATCGCGACCGTCGGGATGTCGAGCTCGCTGGCGGCACGCATCACTCGTACCGCGATCTCGCCGCGATTGGCGACCAACAGCCGATGAATCCTCTGCAGCACGCGCAAATCTCCAGTCGGGGCAGCGCCGACTTGCAATTTTAATGCCGCGGGCGGGCTGCGGCGACGGCCGCGGTCAATTGGCCAAGTAGGCCGCCAGGTAGTCCTCGAAGCTGCCGCGCTGTGAGGCCACGATCGCGCGCTGCGCCTCCAGCGACTCCTGCACTTCGGCCTCGAACTGCCCCCAGCGCGCCTCATTGCGCGCAAATGCGCCGAGCATGTGCTGCTTGTGGGCGCGCGACAGGCGCAGCACCAGCGCCGTGAAGCTCTCATCGGATTCACGCAGGTCGCGCAGCAGCCGCGCCGATGGCGTCTGCTCGACGTCCTCGAACTTCGCCTGCTGCTCCTTGAGCGTGACGCTGTAGGGCCGCAGCGGATGCGTGGCGTCGAGCAGCTCGCAGATTCCCTGCATCGATTCGAGCAGCTCGGCGGCCCAGCTGCGCAGCGGCACCTGGCGCCGGTCGCGCTCGAGCGTCAGGCCCCGCTGGCGCCCGTAGCGCGCCACGCGCAGGTGATTGCGGTCGATGGCTTCTTCCTCGCTGCTGTCAATCGGTGGGCTGGCCTTGAACAGCAGCTGCAGACAAAATGCCTCGAGGAAATATAGCTTGCGCAGGTTGACGCCGACAGGATCGTAGGCGCTGTTGTCAAGCGTGCGCACCTCGATGTACTCCACCCCGGCACGCGCCAGCGCATGGATGGTGCGCTCACCGGCACGCAGCGTGCGCTTCGGGCGCACGTAGCTGTAATACTCGTTTTCGATCTGCAGCACGTTGCCCGACAGCTGCCGATACTCGCCATCGACCTTCACGCCCAACGCCTCGAACGCCGGGTGCGGCTGACTCACCGCGCGGCGCAGATCGCGCAGGTATTCCTCCAGCGTGTTGAACGAGACCGCCCCGGCCGCCTGGCTGCGATTGCGATAGCCGATATCGCTCATGCGCAGCGAGGTCGCATCCGGTCCGAGCAGGCTGTCCGGGCCCAGCGGTTCGAGTTCCGGATCGTCGCGACCCTGCAGGAACGAGCGGCACAGCGCCGGCGAGGCTCCAAACAGGTAGGAGACGATCCAGCCGTAACGGCGGTAATTGCGCAGCAGGTCGAAATAGCGCGCCGACACGAAATCCTGGCCGCTGCCGCGCGACTCGCACAACTCGGCGTACAGCGGCCAGAACTGCTCCGGCACCGAATAGTTGAAATGTACCCCGGAGATGGCCTGCATCATGCCGCCGTAGCGCACCAGCAGTCCGTGGCGGTAGATATATTTGATGCGTCCCTGGTACGAGTCACCGAAACGCGCGATCGGCACCGCCTTATCGCCGCCCAGAATGCAGGGCATGGAGGTCGCCCACAGCAGTTCATCGTCCAGGTGGGCATAGACGAACTGATGCAGGTCGCCGAGATACTGCAGCAGTTCCTCATTGTCGTTGAAGGTCGGCGTGACCAGCTCGATCAGCGCTTCCGAATAGTCGGTGGTGATGTGCGGATTGGTCAGCGACGAGCCCAGCGAGCGTGGATGCGGTGTCTGCGCGATGTGGCCGTCGGCCGTCACGCGCAGCGATTCGCGCTCGAGCCCCCGACGCCCGCCCGCGATCAACCGCTGCTCGCGGCTGTTCACTAGCGCAGCGAGACGGCGTTCGTACACGCGATCGACCACGATGCCCGCCATCACCCCTCCAGTGCACCCGCTACCACCGCCCGATCGGCCACCACGGCCCGATCGCCGCACCGGCTGCCATCCGAGGGCGCGACCGACCGTTCATCTTGCCTGTCCGGCGTCCGGCGCCGCAATCCACGCCCATATGCTCAGTTGCCATGAGTGACGGCGCCATGAGTGACCGCGCCCATACCGGCGTGGCATTCTAGGAGCCTGCCCGAGCGTTGCAGATGGCCGCGGCCGCGTCGCGGACACGCGCAAAGATACACGGAGACGCATTCCATGCAGATCGGAACTACTACCAGACGCGTAGCCATCATCGGCGGGGTCCGCACCCCCTTTGCACGCTCTCACACCGCCTACGCCGGCACCGACAATCAGGAGTTGCTGACCGCATCGCTGCGCGCGCTGGTCGAGCGCTTCGATCTGCAGGGGCAACGGCTCGGCGATGTGATCGCCGGTGCGGTGATCAAGCATTCCAAGGACTACAACCTGACGCGCGAGTCACTGCTGTCGACCGGCCTCGATCCGCAGACGCCGGGGCTCGACGTGCAGCGCGCCTGCGGTACCAGCCTGGAGGCGGCCATCCTGGTCGCCAACAAGATCGCACTCGGTCAGATCGATGCCGGTATTGCCGCCGGAG
>DATNNU010000082.1:0-21409 GCA_035601675.1 Steroidobacteraceae bacterium
GTAACAGACCACGCCGATCGCGCAGACGACCCTGAACGCGCCAACCGCATCGCCGATTCGGGCACGGTGCGCTCATTGCTCGAGCGCGGCTGGGCCCAGCTCGCCGCCAGCAGTGAATCCTCGCGCCTGGATGCCGAGATACTGCTCGCCCACGCCTTGCGGCAGCCGCGCAGCTATCTGCTTGCACATGCCGACGAGCCGGTCGATGAGCCAACGATCGCGCGCTACCAATCGATGTTGGCTCGATGCGCGCTGGGCGAACCGCTGGCCTACGTCACCGGCGAGCGTGAGTTCTGGTCGCTGGCGCTGGCGGTGACGCCGGACGTACTGATTCCACGCCCGGAGACCGAACTCGCGGTCGAACGCTGCCTGGCGCTGCGCGATGCAACCCCGGCCGCGGTCGCCGATCTGGGTACCGGCTCGGGCGCGATCGCCCTGGCGCTGGCGGTCGAAAGGCCGCAGTGGCGCGTCCTGGCCACCGATCATGCCGCCGCCGCGTTGCAGGTGGCGCGCGGCAACGCCGAGCGGCTCGGCGTCCAGAATGTTTATTTCTCGCAGGGAGACTGGTTCGGGCCGCTGCAGGGACGCCAGTTCGACCTGATCGTCAGCAATCCGCCTTACGTAGCAGCACGCGACCCGGCCCTGGATGCCCTGCGCTATGAACCCGCCGCGGCATTGAGCCCCGGAGCCAGCGGCATGGAAGCGCTGCTGCGAATTGTTCTGCAAGCACCCGCGCATCTGCTGCCGGGCGGCTGGCTGGTGCTCGAACATGGCGCCGGCCAGGCCGCCGAGGTTGCAGGATCGCTTGTCGATGCCGGCTATGCTCGCGTACGCTGCCATGCCGATCTTGCAGGCCGCGACCGCGTCACCGAGGCGCAGTGGCCATGAGGGCCGGTGCCGGGATATCGAAAGCACGAGGAACACGCCCATGGTTCGATTCGAGACCTCACACGGCGGCTTTACCGTCGAGCTGTACCACGAGGACGCGCCGCAGACCGTGGAGAATTTCCTGCGCTACGTCGATGATGGATTCTTCGACGGCACGATTTTCCATCGCATCGTGCCCGGTTTCGTCATCCAGGGCGGCGGCCTCACGACCGATTTCGTGCAGAAGAAAACTCACCCGCCGGTGAAAAATGAGGCTGCCAACGGCGTACGCAACCAGCGCGGCACGTTGTCGATGGCCCGCACCGATGAGATCCACAGCGCCACCTCGCAGTTTTTCGTCAATCTGGCCGACAACGATTTTCTCGACCAGCGGCCGGGCCAGTACGGCTACGCGGTATTCGGCCGCATCGCCGACGGCATGGACGTGATCGATCGCATCGCCAAGGTCGGCACCGGACGCCGCAAGGGCCATTCCGACGCGCCGCTGGAAGACGTCGTGATCAGCTCGGCGCGGCGCGCGCAGCCGGCGAAGTAGCCGTTTCAGGCGATGGCCAGGGCGCAGCGCAGCGGCGCTGAGCACAATGGCACCGGCCGGCGCCGCTCGCGTCGCGGTCTCGGGTACCGGGTCGGCCGTGCCCTGGGCCTGGCGCTGCTCGGCGCACTGCTACTGCTGGCCGCGAGCGTGCTGGCGCTGCGGTGGATCAACCCGCCGACCAGCGCATTCATGCTTACAGCGCGCGTCCAGGCGATGCTCGAGGCCGGGCACGACTACCACACCGAGTATCAATGGGTGCCCCTGGAACAGATCTCGCCGCAGGCCGCCATCGCCGTGATCGCTTCCGAAGACCAGCAGTTTCCGTTCCACGCCGGCTTCGACTTCAAATCGATACGCGAGGCGGTGCGCGCCCACGAGCGCGGCCATAAGCTGCGCGGCGCCAGCACCATCACCCAGCAGGTGGCGAAGAATCTGTTCCTGTGGTCGGGCCGCAGCTTGGTGCGCAAAGGGCTGGAGGCCATGCTCACGATCATGATTGAGACCCTGTGGCCGAAGGAGCGCATTCTCGAGGTGTATCTGAACATCGTCCAATTCGGCCGCGGCATTTATGGCGTCGAAGCGGCAGCGCGCCACTTCTTTCACGAGAACGCCGCGCGCCTCACGCGCCAGCAAAGCGCCTTGCTCGCGGTGGTGCTGCCCAATCCGCTGCGCCTGCACGTCGATGCGCCGTCGAGCTACGTACTGGCCCAGCGCGACTGGACCCTGAAGCAGATGGCGGACCTGGGCGGTCCGGCCTATCTGAAGGAGATCGAGCCGCCGTAGAGGCTGCCGCGGCCAAGCCCGGCGATTGCATTGGCCCCGCACCTGACGCAGGCTGGAATCCAGGCGCGCATGGATACCGCATTGAACCGATCCGCAACCACTGCCGCACCGGCCGCTGCGCCGGTGTCGGCGCATGAGCGACAGTACCGCTATTACGATTTCTTCATGGCGGCGTACGTGTGCATTCTACTGTGCGCCAACCTAATCGGCCCGGCAAAAGTATCCACGGTGCACCTCCCCTTCGTCGGCAGCGTAAATTTCCTGGCGGGTGTGCTGTTCTTCCCGCTCTCTTATATCTTCGGCGACATACTGACCGAGGTTTACGGCTACGCGCGTGACCGGCGCGTGGTCTGGGCCGGCTTCGTAGCCTTGGGCTTTGCCGCGTTGATGGCGGCCGTCATCGTCGCTTTGCCGCCGGCGGCGCAATGGCGCGACAACCAGGCCGCCGTCGAAGCCATTTTTGGCAACACGCCGCGCATAGTCGCCGCCTCGATCACCGCCTTCTGGTGCGGTTCCTTCGTGAACAGCTTCGTGATGGCGAAGATGAAGATCTGGACCGACGGCCGCTGGCTGTGGACCCGCACCGTCGGCTCGACACTGTGCGGGGAGCTGGTGGACACCGCGCTGTTCTATTCAATAGCCTTCTACGGCCTGTGGGATACGAGGCTCCTTGAAGGCGTCATGCTCACGCAGTACGTGCTCAAGAGCGGCTGGGAGATCGTGATGACTCCGGCCACTTACCGCATCGTCGGTTTCCTGAAACGCGCCGAGCAGGAAGACTATTACGACCGAAGCACGAACTTCACGCCTTTCTCGCTCAAAACTTAGGCACGACCAGGCAGCGGCTCGGTAACTGCATAGAGCTAGTGCATGGCCGGCCGATGGCACTATCATCGACCAATAGTTGATCCATCGTACTTGGGGCATCCAAAGGATCGGAGAATTCTATGCAGCAAGCCGTACGCAAATATCTGTTGGCCCTTGAAGCGGGCGACGCCGACAAGGCGGCATCCCTGTTTGTTGCTGATGGCTGGGTCCAGTCACCATTTTTGGGCCGGCTGCCGGTGCGCGACTTCGTGACTAAGGTGAGGCGCGCATCGAGCGGCTCAAAGCTGACGGTGTACGACGTTCTGGTGAGCGCGGAAGGGCATCTGCGGGCAGTGGCATATTACCTTTACGATTGGTCGCTGAAAGACGGATCGAATGTGTCGTTCGATTGCGCTGATGTCTTCAATTTCGATCCAAATACCGGCCGGATCGAGTCAATCGTGCTCGTTTACGATACGCATCCTGTCCGCGACATCGTAGAGAACAAATACCCGTGAAGCTACCAAGGCGGCGACGACGACGCCGGTGATGACGCCATCTGTGTCCACGCCGCTCAATTCAGCGAGTGGGGAGCTTCGGGGTTCGCGCCTTCGGCAAAGAGGCGCTCGACGTCGATCGCATCGAATCGATACGGCCGGCCGCAGAATTCGCAGGTGACGGTCACGGCGCCCTGTTCGGCCAGAATACTGCGCATCTCGGCCGGCCCGAGCGAGCGCAGCAGCCCCGCGACCCGGCCCTCGCTGCAGCGGCAGGCGAAGCGAACCGACGAGCCCTGGAACAGCCGGCAATCGTGCCGGCCGCAGATGCGCCGCAGCACCTCCTCTGCCGACGCCAGCCGCAGCAACGACGCATCGAGCGTCGCCACGCGCGGCTGCAGATCTTCCCACACATCCTGCGACACGGCGGCGAGCGCTTCACCCTGGGCGCCAGCGGCCGCGGGGAGCTTTTGCAACAGTACGCCGCCGGTGCTGACACTGTCCGCGGCCAGCGCAATGCATGTCGGCAACTGCTCCGAGGTAGCGAAATAGTTTTCCAGGCAGGCTGCAAGCGTTGCGCCCTCAAGCGCGACGATGCCCTGATAGCGGGCGGAGCGTTCCTCGGCCTCGATGGTGACGGTGAGCCGGCCGTCACCCGCCAATTGCCGAAAGGCTGCCGACGCATCGACGGCATCATCAAAACGGGCGACCGCGCGGATGGCGAATTCATGCGTGCATTGCGCCACCAGCAGATTCACCAGGCCGTCGCCGGCGAGCTGCAACGTCAGCGTACCCTGGAACTTGAGTGTGGCGGCAAGCAGCAGTGATGCCGTTACGGCTTCACCCAGCAGTGCCTCGACCGCCGGCGGGTAGCGCTGGTGGCTGCGCAGCTCGCGCCAGGCGCCATCGAGCCGGATCCAGAAGCCGCGCACCGGGTGACGTTCAAGTATGAAGCGCCGCAGCTCGCCGTCACTGCTTACCAGCGCTTCAGCCACTGAGCTTCTTTTTCAGCAACTCGTTGAGGCGCGCCGGATTAGCCTTTCCCTGGGTGGCCTTCATCGTCTGTCCGACGAAGAACCCGAAAAGCTTGTCCTTGCCGGAGCGATACTGCGCAAGCTGCGACGGGTTGGCTGCTATCACGGCATCAATCGCCGCTTCGATCGCGGATTCATCGGTGATCTGGCGCCAGCCGCGCGCCTCGATGATCGCATCGGCTTCCTTGCCTTCGTCCCACATCGCCTCGAGGACGTCCTTGGCCATCTTCCCCGAGATGGTGTTGTCGGCAACTCGCGCCAGTAGCTTCGTGAGAGCAGCCGGCGCGACGCGGCTGTCGCTGATCTCGACTCCGTCGCGGTTGAGCAGGCCCCCGAGTTCGCCCATCACCGTATTGGCCGCAAGTTTCGGGCTGATCACGATATCGGGGAAACTCGCCGCCTTCTCGAGCACGGTCTCATAGTAGTCGGCCAGCTCGGCACTGGCGGTGAGTACCCCGGCATCGTAGGCCGACAGTCCATAGTCCTTGCGCAGGCGCTGCGCCTTCTGATCGGGCAGCTCGGGCAGGCTGGCACACACGGTATCGATATAGAGTTGATCGATCTCGACCGGCAGCAGGTCGGGATCCGGGAAATAGCGGTAGTCGTTGGCTTCTTCCTTGGAGCGCATCGAGCGCGTTTCGCCGCGTTCGGCGTCGTACAGCCGCGTCTCCTGCACCACCTGGCCACCGCCCTCGAGCAGCTCGATCTGGCGCGCGACTTCGTAGTTGATCGCCTTCTCTACGAAGCGGAATGAGTTGAGGTTCTTGATCTCGGCCCGTGTGCCAAGCTTCTCCGCCCCGCGCTGACGCACGGAGACGTTGGCGTCGCAGCGGAACGAGCCCTCCTGCATATTGCCGTCGCAGATCTCGAGATAGCGCACCAGCGTATGGATCTTCTTCATGTAGGCCACCGCTTCCCTGGCAGAGCGCATCTCCGGCTCGGAGACGATCTCGATCAGCGGCGTACCGGCGCGATTCAAATCGACGCCGGTCATGCCCGCAAGGCCCTCATGCAGCGACTTGCCGGCATCCTCTTCCAGGTGCGCGCGCGTGACGTCGATGCGCTTGACGGTGCCGTCGTCGAGCATGATGTCGACGGCGCCGCCACAGACGATCGGCAGTTCGTATTGGCTGATCTGGTAGCCCTTCGGCAGGTCGGGATAGAAGTAGTTCTTGCGCGCGAAGATCGAGCGTCGCGTCACGCGCGCATTGATCGCCAGCCCGAATTTCACCGCCATGCGTACCGCCTCGGCATTGAGTACCGGCAGCACGCCGGGATAGGCCAGATCGACCAGGTTGGCCTGCGCGTTTGGCGGCGCGCCATAGGCGGTGGCGGAGCCGGAGAAGATCTTCGACTGCGTCGCCAGCTGGGCGTGAATCTCCAGCCCGATGACGGTTTCCCATTCCATCAGGCAAACCCCGGCGGCGTGCGGCGATGCCAATCGGTTTCGAGCTGGTAGCGATGCGCGACATTCAGCAGCCGTTCCTCGCCAAAATGCGGGCCGATGATCTGCATGCCTGTCGGCAGGCCCTGCGCCAGTCCGCACGGCACCGAGATCGCCGGCAAGCCCGCGAGGTTCGCGCCGATCGTATAGATGTCGTTCAGGTACATGGTCACTGGATCGCTGGTCTTGGCTCCGAGCTCGAACGCGGCGGTCGGCGTGGTCGGGCCGATCACCACATCGACTTCGTGGAAAGCTCGCTCGAAATCGTTGCTGATCAGCTGCCGCACGCGCTGCGCCTTGAGATAGAAGGCGTCGTAGTAGCCGGCCGAGAGCACGTAGGTGCCGGTCATGATGCGACGCTTGACTTCGGCGCCGAAGCCCTCGCCGCGCGAGCGCTGATACAGGTCCAGCAGGTCACGCGGCTTATCGCAGCGATGGCCGTAGCGCACGCCATCGAAACGCGCAAGATTCGACGAACATTCGGCGGGCGCCACCACGTAATAGGTCGGCACCGATAACGGCAGATGCGGCAGGCTGACATCCTTGATCACAGCGCCCTGGGCGTGCAGCAGATCGAGCGCGGCGCGGATGTGCTGCTCGATCGCGGGATCCAGCCCGTTATCGAAGAATTCCTTCAGCACACCGATCTTCAGTCCCTTGAGCGGTTGCCCGAGCGCGCCGCTGTAATCAGGCACCGGCAACTCGACGCTGGTGGAATCGCGCTCATCGAAGCCGGCCATCGCTCCCAGCAGCAGCGCCGCATCCTCGGCGCTGCGCGTGATCAGGCCGCCCTGATCCAGGCTCGAGGCAAACGCGATCATTCCAAAGCGCGACACGCGGCCATAGGTGGGCTTCAGCCCGGTGACCCCGCACAGCGCCGCCGGCTGGCGGATTGAACCACCAGTGTCGGTCGCGGTCGCCGCCGGGGCCAGTCGGGCGGCGACGGCCACCGCCGAGCCGCCGGAGGAGCCGCCGGGCACGCGCGCGAGGTCCCACGGATTGCGCACCGGGCCGAAGAAGCTGGTCTCATTGGACGAGCCCATCGCGAACTCATCCATATTGGTCTTGCCCAGCATGACCACGCCGGCCGCCCGCAGGCGCTCGACCACCGTGGCATCGTAGGGCGAGACGAAATTCGCCAGCATGCGCGAACCGCAGGTAGTCTTCTCGCCCCGGGTGCAGAAGATGTCCTTGTGGGCAATGGGCACGCCGGTCAGCGGGCCGGCGTCCTGCGAGCGCAGCCTTGCATCGGCCTGTGCCGCCTCGGCCAGCGCCGCCTCGGCGGTAATGCTGATGAACGCGTTGAGATCGGCCTGATGACGCGTCACGCGCTCGAGGAAGGCTTGCGTGACCTCGACACTCGAGACCTGGCGCGCCCGCAGCGCCGCGGACAGCTCGGCGACGCTCTTGTCATGTAGAGCGCTCATTCGATCACTCGGGGAACCAGGTACAGGCCGGCTTCGACCTGGGGGGCATTGCGCTGGTAGAGCTCATGCCGGTCGGTCTCGGTGATGACATCGGCTCGCAGGCGCTGGCGCTGCCCTGGCAGCGGGTGCGCCATGGGCTCGACCTGGCTGGTATCGGCACGCTCGAGCTCGCCGACCAGCCCCATGATGCGCGACAGCCCCTCCACGTAGACCGGAATCTCCTGCTCGGTCAGCGCAAGACGCGCCAGGCGGGCGATGTTCTCGATGTCGCTGCGGGTGAGGCTCATGTGATGAAGGTTCGAATTTCGCAGAAAAAACAGCGCGAAATCATACACCTCGCCTTGTGGAATGTCCTGTCGGTTGCTAGATTAGCGCCCGCTTTTAAGACGCCTCTTTAACGCCCAAAAAGGTCGGCCGCTCTCATGTTCAAACGCCTGCGCGGCTATTTCTCCAGCGATCTGTCGATCGATCTGGGCACCGCCAATACGCTGATCTACGTGCGGGACAAAGGCATTGTCCTCAACGAGCCCTCGGTGGTGGCGGTGCAGGACGAGCCTTCGCGCGGCGGCAAGGTCATCGTCGCCGTCGGCCAGGATGCCAAAGCCATGATAGGCCGCACCCCCGGCCACATTACCGCCGTTCGGCCGATGAAGGACGGCGTCATCGCCGACTTCACCTATACCGAGAAGATGCTGCAGTACTTCATCAACAAAGTACACGGCAATCGGTTCCTCAAACCCTCGCCGCGCGTGCTGGTGTGCGTGCCCTTCGGCTCGACCCAGGTCGAGCGCCGCGCGATCCGCGAGTCGGCCGAGGGCGCGGGCGCGCGCAACGTCGGCATCGTGAGCGAACCGATGGCTGCCGCGGTGGGCGCGGGCCTGCCGGTGCAGGAGGCGCGCGGTTCGATGGTGCTCGACATTGGCGGCGGCACCAGTGAAGTTGCAGTGATTTCGCTCAACGGCATCGTCTACGCCAATTCAGCCCGAATCGGCGGTGACCGCTTCGACGATGCGATCATGAACTACGTGCGCCGTAACTACGGCATTCTGATCGGGGAGGCCACGGCCGAGCGCATCAAAATCGAGATCGGCTCGGCCTATCCCGGCCAGCACGTGCGCGAGCTGTCGGTCAAGGGCCGTAACCTGTCCGAGGGCGTGCCGCGAAGCTTCACGCTCAACAGTAACGAGATTCTGGAAGCGCTGCAGGAGCCGCTGCAGGGCATCGTGAGCGCCGTCAAGCAGGCGCTGGAGCAAACCCCGCCCGAACTCGGCGCCGATGTGGCCGAGCGTGGCATCGTGCTCACCGGCGGCGGCGCGCTGCTTCGCGATATCGACAAGCTGCTGATGGAAGAGACCGGGCTACCGGTCATGGTAGCCGACGATCCGCTGACCTGCGTCGCGCGGGGCGGCGGCCGCATCCTCGAGCTGATGGACCAGATGGGGCCCGGACATTTCGGCTTGGAATAACACCGCTCGAGCGCGGCGCGGGCCAATGCACGGCATTCGACCGTTTGCCGGACGCGTCGCCGCCCATGCGCAGTAGCCGCGCAGGCCGCTAGGCCCTCCGCCATGGCGGTCTTCGGCACCGACGTCGATCGACCCCTGTACGGTCGTGGGCCGTCGGTCGGACTGCGCTTCAGCGTCTATGCCACTCTGTCGATCGTGCTGATGTACTACGACCAGCACGGCCACTGGGTGCAGCGGCTGCACTACGCGCTCGACGCGGCAGCCTATCCGGTGCAGGTCGCGGTCAGCTCACCGCGCGCTGCGTGGAACTGGGTCACGCAAAGCTTCCAGACTAGCGAGGCGCTGCGTGCCGAGAACAAGCGCTTGCATGATCAGCTACTGGCACTTGAGATGAGTGTCGTGCGGCAAGACGCACTCGAGCAGGAAAATGCCGAGCTGCGCGGCCTGCGCGCCTCGCTGCCGCCATTCATCAAGAAGTGGCAATTGGCTGAAATCATCAGCGTCGAGACCAATCCGCTGCGTCAGCGCGTCGTGATCAACAAAGGCACCGCCGACGGCGTGGTGGTGAATCAGGCCGTCGTCGACGGCAGTGGCATTCTGGGTCAGGTCGCCCGTGTCGGCCCCTGGAGCGCCGAGGTGATCCTGGTCACCGATCCGGAGCACGCGATCCCGGTCGAAGTGACCCGCAACAGCCTGCGCTCCATTGCGGTGGGCTCCGGCAATACCGGTGAGCTGCTGCTGCCGTACCTGGCGGTCAATTCCGACGTCAAAGGCGGCGATCTGCTGGTGAGCTCAGGGCTGGGCGGGGTATTTCCCTCCGGACTTCCGGTCGGCCGCATCAGCGGCGTGCGGCGTGAGCCCAATCAGCTGCTGGCACAGGTGCGGGCGCAGCCATTGGCCCATGTCGAACGCGACCGCGAGGTGGTATTGCTGCAGATCGAGCCATCGCACCCGGCCGCGCCGGCGCCCACCCCGCCGATCGCACCCGAAGCGAAACCGGCGCCGAAACCGGCGCCGAAGATTTCGGATCCGGACGAATGACTACGGCACCGCAGCGCCGCCCGCCATGAGCGACCGCCATCCGCGTCTGATCGTCCTCACAACCACGATCATCGCCATGGTATTCACGGTCGTGCCGCTACCCACCTGGCCCGCCATCGTGCGCCCGGCATTCCTGGTGCTCACCGTGCTCTACTGGTCGATCATGATTCCTCGCGCCGGCGGTATGCTGCTGGGCTATGCCAGCGGATTGGCGCTCGATGTGTTTCAGGGTTCGCTGCTCGGCGAGCACGCGCTGGCGCTGGCCTTCGTGACCTATCTGGCCATCCGCCTGAACCTGCTGATGCGAGCCAAGCCGCTATTTGAGCAGTCGCTGTTTGTGTTTGCAGCGCTGATGGTTTATGAGTTTGTGTTGTGGGTGATCGATGGCTGGAGCGGCCATCCTCTGTCCACGCCGGCGCGCTGGGTACATGCCGCCACCGGCGGCCTGATCTGGCCGCTCGTGGTCGGCATCCTCGGTCGCTTCCGTGCGACGCGCTAAAGTGCTTATTCGACATCATTCGTAGTCACCTGAAGACGCCAGCACCGAACACCTCGTGGATTCACGCGTTCGCATCAAAGACCACTGGAACGAGCAGCGTATCTTCACGCAGCGCACGCTCGGGGCGGTGATTGTCATCATCGCCATGCTTCTGACGCTGATCGGCCGCCTGACTTACCTGCAGGTATGGCGCCACGACTATTACACCGGGCTATCGCAGGGCAACCGCGTGCGTCTGGATCCGATCCCCGCGAGCCGCGGCCTGATCTTCGACCGCAATGGCAAGGTACTGGCCGATAACGAGCCGGCCTACCAGCTCGAGCTGATCCGCGAGCAGGTGCCGGATCTCAACAACACGCTCAAGCGCCTGACCGCACTCGGGCTCATCGACCGCGATGAACTCGAAGACACGCGCCGCGTTATTTTCTCGCGCCGCGCGTTCGACAGCGTGCCGGTACGGCTGCGGCTCACTGACGAGGAGATCGGCCGCTTCGCGGTACACCGTTACCAGTTCCCCGGCGTCGATCTGGCTACTCGCCAGACCCGGCACTATCCCTATGGCCAGCTCGGCGTGCATGCCCTGGGCTATGTCAGCGCCATCAGCGTTCAGGATCTCGAGCATATCGACCGCGTCACCTACGCCGGCACCACGCTGATCGGCAAGCTCGGGATCGAGAGCACCTACGAGCGGCCGCTACACGGCAAGAATGGTTTTCGCGAAATCCTGGTCAATGCGCAGGGTCGCTCGGTGCAGCGCGAGGGCGCATTTGCCCCGGAACTGCATTCCCGGGCACCGATCCCCGGCGACGATCTGGTGCTGTCGATCGACTTGGGGACGCAACAGGCCGCGGAGGAAGCACTCGGCGATCACCGCGGTGCGGTGGTCGCGATCGATCCCGCCAATGGCGACGTGCTGGCGCTCGCCAGCAAGCCCGGCTTTGACCCGGCGGCGTTCGCCCGCGGACTGTCGCGCGCCGAATACGCAAAGCTGTCCGACGATATCGACAAGCCATTGTTCAACCGGGCATTGCGTGGCACCTACCCGTCCGGCTCAACCATCAAGCCGGTGATTGCGCTGGCGGCCTTGACCTACCACGTGGTGGATCCGAACCGGCAGGAATTCTGCGCTGGGGTGTTCCACCTGCCGGGTAGCAGCCATCTGTACCGCGAAGGCAAGGGTGGCAAGCACGGCTACGTCGACCTGGAGCGTTCGATCGCCAAGTCCTGCGACGTCTATTTCTACGGCCTCGCTTCGACTATCGGCGTTGAACATATCGCCGAATTCATGAGCCCGTTCGGCTACGGACAGCTGACCGGCATCGACATCGGAGGCGAGAAGCCGGGCCTGTTGCCCTCCCCCGAGTGGAAGCGCAAGGCCTTCAAGCGCCCGCAGGACCAGATCTGGTTTCCGGGCGAGACCGTAAACTTCGGCGTCGGCCAGGGCTATCTGCTGGTCACGCCGCTGCAGCTCGCGCACGTAGCCTCGGTACTGGCCGAACGCGGCAAGACCTTTCGCCCGCGGTTGGTGACCGGAGTGCGCGATCTCGAGGGCAATACGAAGCCAATTGCGCCGGCACAGCCGCCGCCAATCGGCAATATCAGTAGTGACGCCTGGGATCTGGTGCTGCGCGGAATGATGGGGGCGGCGACTTACGGCACCGCCGCTGCGATCAGCAGGGGCGCGAGCTACACCATTGCGGGCAAGACCGGCACCGCGCAGGTGTTCACGGTCGGTCAGAACGAAAAATACGTCGAGAAGAACGTGACTGAGCGGCTGCGCGACCACGCCTGGTTCATCGCCTTTGCGCCGGCGGAAGCGCCGCGAATTGCGATTGCCGTGCTGGTGGAGAACGGCGGCTTCGGCGCCAGTGCCGCGGCGCCGATCGCGCGCAAGGTCATGGACGCGTATCTGTTGCACGAAAGAACTTCGCCAGCAGCCGAGATCGCCGTGCCCGAGAACCAGGCCAGTGATTGAAGACACCGGCTATGCGCGAACGCGCCGCACGCTGTCCTCGAGCGCGAAACTGCTCTCGGCGCTCAATCTCGACGGCCCACTGCTGGTGGGGCTCGGGTTGCTCGCACTCTACGGCCTGGCGATTCTCTACAGCGCCTCGGGGCAGAGCCTCGACACGATCCTGCGCACGCTGATCCGCATCGCGCTCGGCACCGCCGCGATGCTGGCGCTGACCCACGCCAATCCAAATCTGCTTCGCCGCCTGTCGCCATGGATATACGTCATCGGCGTGATGCTGTTGTTTGTCGTAGAGCTTACCGGCGTGATTGGCAAGGGAGCGCAGAGATGGCTCAACCTCGGCATCGTTCGCTTTCAACCCTCCGAGGTGATGAAGCTGGCGGTGCCGATGCTCGCCGCCTGGTACCTGCATGACCGCCCGCTGCCGCCGGACTGGAAAGCCATGCTGACGCTGGCCGTGATCATCTTCCTGCCGGCGGGTTTGGTTGCGATGCAGCCGGACCTCGGTACCGCGGCACTGATCGCCGCCAGCGGGGCGTTGCTGGTGCTGATGGCCGGATTGTCACTGCGCATCGTCCTTGTGCTGCTGTTGCTGGCGGTGGGTGGCGCCGTCGCCGGCTGGCATTTCCTGCACGACTACCAGCGCGAGCGTGTCCTGACGTTCCTAAAACCCGAGACCGATCCACTCGGCGCCGGATATCACATCATCCAGAGCCAGATTGCGCTCGGTTCTGGCGGCGTGTTCGGCAAAGGCTGGATGCACGGCAGCCAGGCGCAGTTGCAGTTCCTGCCCGAGCGCTCGACCGACTTCATCTTCGCCGTGGTCGGGGAGGAATTCGGGCTGATCGGGCTGCTGCTGCTGCTGGCCTTGTACCTGTTCATCGTCGCACGTTCGGTCTGGCTCGCGATGCAGACCAATGACACGTATTCAAGGCTGCTGGCACTGAGCCTGACGCTGACTTTTTTCGTGTACGTGTTCATCAATGCCGGCATGGTCAGCGGACTGCTGCCGGTGGTAGGAGTGCCGCTGCCGCTGGTCAGTTACGGCGGCACCTCGGTAGTGACGCTGCTGGCAGGGTTCGGAATCGTGATGGGACTTTATTCGCACCGTAAACTCGTCGACTCCTGATGCGATGAAGAACTCGATGAAACAGGCATGGATTCTTCTAATTGCGCTCGGCGCTGGCGCGGACCTGGCCGCCGCGGCGCAACCACCGGATGAGCCGCCGTCAGCCGCGGAAGCCGCCATGGTCGACCACTCGCATTTCGATCTGTCCCGACCCGAGATTCACAGCTACATCGAGCAGCTGGTGACGCAGGGCTACGATCGCGCTCGTGTCACGGCGCTGCTCGGCGCTGCCGAGCCGCAGCCGAAGATTATCGATGCCATCAGCCGGCCGGCCGAGAAGACGTTGCAATGGTGGGAGTATCGCGCCCGGGTGTTGACGCAGGAGCGCATCGATGCCGGCGTGCAGCTCTGGCACGACCACAAGGAACTGCTCGACCAAGTGGCGCTGCAATACCAGGTTTCCCCCGAGTACCTGGTCGCGGTGCTCGGCGTTGAGACGCGATACGGGCGCGTTACCGGCCGCTACCGGGTTGTCGACGCGCTCGCAACCCTGGCTTTCGACTATCCGCCGCGCGCCAGCTATTTTCGCAAGGAGCTGACCGAGTTCCTGCTGCTCGCGCGCGAGGATAAGTTTGATCCATTGAGCATCCGCGGCTCATATGCGGGCGCGATGGGAGCACTGCAATTCATGCCTTCGAGCTACCGCAAGTTTGCGGTCAGCGAGCAGCATTCGCCGCATCGCGATCTGTGGGGCGACTGGGGTGACATCTTCGCCAGCACTGCCAACTACCTGCACCAGGCCGGATGGCAGTACGGCGCGCCGGTGCTGGCCGAGGCGCAGCTGCCGGCCGAGCTGGGCATGGTAGCGCCCGAGCATATGACGCTCAACGAGACGCTCGGCGCCCTACGGGCGCGCGGCGTGACGGTGGCGAGCGAGCTGCCGGATGAGACACCGGCGCTGATGCTGGCAGCGCCGCAACCGGATGGCAATGGCTACCGTGTCGGCTTTCAGAATTTTTACGTCATCACGCGCTACAACAACAGCCCGCTGTATGCGATGGCAGTGCACGACCTTGCGCAGGCGATTGAACAGCAGATCGCGCAGGAGGCCGCGCTTTGAGTTTGCTTGAGCGCAGGGTCCTGCGCGCCTGGCGATGCGCAACGCCGGCGGTGCTGCTGCTGCTGCTCGATGCCTGTGCGCATACACCGCCTCATCCCAGGCCCGCACGCCCGCCAGCCCCGGTGCCGCCTGCCACCGTGGTGCCGCGCAACGCTCCGGACGTCAATCAAGTCCCGGACGCCGTGCCGCGTGAGGAGGCCCGCAGCGCATTCGGCAACCCGCCGTTCTATTACGTGGCTGGCCACCGCTATGTCGTGCTGCCGAGCGCCACGGGATACGTAGAACGCGGTGTCGCGTCGTGGTACGGCACCGAATTTCACGGATTGCGCACCTCGACCGGCGAAGCGTATGACATGTTCGCGATGACCGCCGCGCACAAGACGCTGCCGTTGCCGTGCTACGCCCGGGTAACCAACCTGTCGAATGGCCGCAATGTCGTGCTGCGCATCAACGACCGTGGGCCTTTTGTCGCCAACCGCATCATCGATCTGTCGTATTCCGCCGCCGCCCGGCTCGACATGATTCGCAACGGCACGGCATTCGTGCAGGTCGAAGTACTGACCCCCGCCGCGCCCCCCCTGACCGCATCGATGCCGGTGAACACGCCGGCTGCGCAGGCGGCCAGCATTGGCGTCAGCAGCGTGCCTGCCATGAACCCGCCGCCCGCGAGCCCGCCGGCGACCGGAGCCGGTGTCACCAGCGGTGCGGCCTCAGGCCCCCCCGGCACTGCTGCGCCCGCCACCGCCGCGGCGCCAGCACCGACCGGCAGCTTTTACATTCAGGTCGGCGCCTATTCCAAGGCGGAGAACGCCAGTGCTGCGGTCCGAAAACTGCACGCCGCAGGACTCGAGAAAGTCTTCACGCTCGCCCCCGACGCGCATCAGCCGCTGCAGCGGGTGCGGATCGGTCCGATCGCGAGCGTGCAGCAGTTCGATGCCACCATTGAACGTCTGAGCGCGCTCGGATTTCCGAATACGAGGCTCGCACAAGATTGAAATCAGCCGCTACACTTGCGGTTTAGCCCGTCGAGGGACCTCCAGCGCATGAAATTCTCCGCTCTGCTCTCCGCCGCCGGCCTGTCACTGCTGTTACTGCCGCTGACGGCGCTCGCCGCACCTCACAAGCACCATGTGAAAGCGGTTCCGTCCGCCACCCCGGCTGCAGCCGCGTCCGCCACCGTTCCGGCGGCCACTTCAGGAATCCCGAGTCCGCCGGATGTCGATGCGCGCGCCTACATCTTGATCGACTACACCAGCGGTCAAGCCCTGGCGCAGCGCAACGCCGACGCCCACATGGAACCGGCGAGCCTGACCAAGCTCATGACTTGCTATGTCGTGTTTCAAGCGCTTAAGGCCGGAACGCTGAAACTTGTCGATCAGGTCACCATCAGCGAACACGCCTGGAAAGCCGAGGGCTCGCGCACCTTTGTGCAAGTCGGCAGCCAGGTACCGGCCGAAGTGCTCATCAAAGGCATGATCGTGCAGTCCGGTAACGATGCCACCATCGCGCTCGCCGAGCGGATAGGCGGCACCGAAGGCGCGTTTGTCCAGCTGATGAACGACTATGCCAGGCGACTGGGCATGACGAATACGCACTTCGACGATAGCAGCGGACTGCCCTCGCCGACTCACTACACCACCGCGCACGACATGGCGCTACTCGCGAGCGCACTGGTGCGCGATTTTCCCGAGTACTATCCTTGGTTCTCGATCCGCGAATTCATCTGGAACAACATCAAGCAGCAGAACCGTAACGGTCTGCTGGAGCGCGATTCGTCGGTCGATGGCTTGAAGACCGGGCACACCGACAGCGCCGGCTACTGCCTGGTGACGTCGGCAAGGCGGCAGGACATGCGCCTGGTCGCGGTGGTGCTCAACTCCAACAGCATCAAGGGCCGCGAGGACGCCAGCGCCGCACTGGTTAATTACGGATTCACTTTCTATGAGGCGGTCAACGTCAAGCGACGCGGAACCGCAGTGCTCAAGCCGCGCGTCTATAAAGCCGCCGAGGAATTTTATAGCGTCGGACCTGCGACCGACATCAACATCGTCGTGCCGCGCGGCCAAGCCGGCAGCATCACGACCACGGCGACGGTACAACGGCGGCTGATCGCGCCGCTCGAGACCAGCACCGAGGTCGGCGAGCTGCAGGTCGTCGTCAATGGCAAGCTGGCCACGTCGGTACCGCTGTACCCGATCGCGAGCGTGCCCGAAGGCGGTCTCTGGAGCCGGCTCAGCGACACGGTTCTGCTCTGGTTCCAGAAGTAGCGGCGCCATGGCCGAGCCACTGCCCACCTGCTATCTGAACGGTAGCCTGATGCCGCTACGCGAGGCGCGCGTCTCAGCGCTGGATCGCAGCTTCCTGTTCGGTGACGGGGTCTACGAGGTCATTCCGGCACGTGCCGGCAAGGCGCGGCGATTGGCGGCAAATCTGGCGCGGCTGTCGCACAGCCTGCATGAACTGCGCATCCGCAACCCGCACAGCGAGCAGCAATGGAACCGCATCGTGGAGCAGCTGATCAGCTCAAACGGCGGCGGGGATGTCTATGTGTATTTGCAGGTATCGCGTGGCGCCGAGTACGGTCGCAACCACGCGCCGCTGCCGGACATCGAGCCGACGGTATTCGGATTCTGTTCGCCGCTGCCGCTGCCGACGACGGCGGTGCTCGAGCGCGGAGTGGCCTGCATTACCGCCATCGATACACGCTGGGCGCGCTGCGATATCAAATCGGTGGCGCTGCTGGCCAACGTGCTGCTGCGGCAGCAGGCGGTGGAGGCGGGGGCCGGTGAGATCATTCTGCTGCGCGATGGCAATCTGACCGAGGCCAGTGCTTCCAGCGTCGAGGTCATCATCGACGGTGAGATTCGAACCCCGCCGAACTCGCCGCGGTTGCTGCCCGGCACCACCCGCAGCCTGGTCGAGGAACTCGCCGATCGGTATGGCATCGCCCGGCGCGTCACGGCGGTGACCGAAGCGCAGCTGCGGGCGGCCGATGAGGTCTGGCTGACGGCGGCGACACGCGGTGTCATCGCGGTAACGACGCTGGATGGCGAACCCGTCGGCAACGGCAAGCCCGGGCCACTGTGGCGCAGGATGCATCAATTGGTTGAGGCGTACTGGACCGGTTGACACTGCCGGCGTCGCGCGGCCGTCACTTCATCGTAGGCATGACAAAATCCGCACGCACCGCATCGGCCTCTGGCCAACGCTGCGTTACGGTCTTGAGCCGCGTATAGAAGCGGAACCCTTCGGTGCCGTACGCGTGATGATCGCCGAACATCGAATTACGCCATCCGCCGAAACTGTGGAAAGCCATCGGTACCGGAATCGGCACATTCACGCCGACCATGCCGACCTCGACGTCGGCGACGAAGGCGCGTGCGATCGCACCGTTTTGGGTAAACACCGCCGTGCCATTGGCATACTCGTGCCCGTTGATGAGTTCGACCGCGGCCCGATAGTCGGCGACGCGTACTACGCTGAGCACCGGACCGAATATCTCCTCCCGATAAATGCGCATGTCGGAGCGCACCGCGTCGAACAGCGACGGCCCGAGAAAGAAGCCCTCCGCCAGCGATGAGGCGCTGTGAGTGCGTCCATCCAGCACCAGCTTCGCGCCCTCGCGTACGCCGATGTCGATGTACTCGCGCACCCGCGCCAGGTGCGCCGGCGTGACCAGCGGACCCATTTCCACGCCCGCAAGATCCGAAGCGCCGATTCGCAGGTGCGCCAGCCGGTGTCTGAGCTTGCCGAGCAGCGCATCGGCGACCTGATCGCCCACAGCGACGACTACCGAAATCGCCATGCAGCGCTCGCCGGCCGAACCGTAGGCGGCGCCAATCAGCGCCTCGGTCGCTGCGCCCAGGTCCGCATCGGGCATCACCACCATGTGATTCTTGGCGCCCCCCAGAGCCTGCACGCGCTTGCCGTTGGCCACGCCGCGGCCCTGCAGGTAGCGCGCGACCGGAGTCGATCCGACAAAACTCAGTGCCGCGACCTGCGGGTGATCCAGCAGCGCATCCACGGCTTCCTTGTCGCCGTGAATGACGTTCAGCACGCCGTCGGGCAGTCCGGCCTCCGCCAGCAGTTCGGCCAGCAGCAATGAGGCGGATGGATCGCGCTCCGAGGGTTTGAGCACGAAGCTGTTGCCGCAAACCAGCGCGATTGGAAACATCCACAGTGGCACCATCGCGGGAAAATTGAACGGCGTCACGCCCGCGACCACCCCCAGGGGCTGACGCAGGCTGTAGCTGTCCACGCCCCGGCCGACATTGTCGCTGAACTCGCCTTTAAGCAGATGCGGCGCGCCGCATGCAAATTCCACCACTTCGATGCCGCGGGTCACCTCCCCCAGGGCATCATCGATCGTCTTGCCGTGTTCTTCCGAGATGACGCGCGCGATGCGCTTGGCATCGCGATCCAGCAGTTCCTTGAATCCGAACAGGACGCGCGCTCGACGCAACGCCGTCTGGCGCGACCAGTCGGGAAATGCCCGGACAGCACTCGATACCGCGCGATCGACTTCAGCCTTCGTGCCCAGGCTCACTTCGCGTATCACGCGCCCGAGCGACGGGTTGTAGACCGGCGCGGCGCGCCCGCTCCCAGCTACCGGCTTGCCGTCGATCCAGTGCGAAATCGTAGTCGTCGGCGTCGTAATCGGCTTTATTCCGGCAGGCGCGTTCATGCCATCCCCTTGTTGTCAGTCGGCCGCGATTGCGCGAAGCGTCCGCCTCAGACTCTCGATCATCGCGCGCACTTCGTCCTCGCTCGAAATGAACGGCGGTGCCAGCCCGATGATGTCGCCCATCAGGCGCAGCAATATCCCCTCGTCCAGACCGCGCTCGAACGCGCGGTGACCGCGAACGCCCGGCTGGCCGGCGCAGGGCTCGAGCTCGACTGCGGCCGCCAGACCGATATTACGTATGTCCACGACGTGCGGCTCATCACGCAGCGTATGCACGGCATCTTCCAGCACCGCGGAAAGTTCGGCCGCACGCTCGATCAGGCGCTCGTTGATCATCGCATCGATCGAGGCGTGCCCGGCGGCAACCGCCAGCGGGTGGCCGGAATAAGTGTAGCCGTGAAAAAATTCAATCACGTGCTCCGGCCCGTTCATGAAGGCGTCGTAAATATCGCCTCGCGCCACCACGCCACCCATCGGCACCACACCATTGGTGATCGCTTTCGCGAATGTGGTCAGATCCGGCTGCACGCCGAAGAACTGCGAAGCAAACGGCTTGCCCAATCGACCGAAACCCGTGATCACCTCGTCGAAGATCAGCAGGATGCCGTGTTTGCTGCAAATCTCGCGCAGGCGCTCGAGATATCCTCGCGGCGGGACGATCAGGCCGGTGGATCCCTGTACCGGCTCGACGATGACGGCGGCAATGGTGGACGCGTCGTGCAACGCCACCAGCCGCTCCAGATCCTCGGCCAGGTGCGCGCCCCACTGCGGCAGGCCGCGGCTGAAGCGCATGTGCTTGGGCGAATAGGTATGAGGCAGGTGATCGACCCCAGGCATCATCATCGATGCGAACATCTTGCGGTTGACGCCGATGCCGCCGACCGATATGCCGCCGAGTCCGACCCCGTGATAGCCGCGCTCACGTCCGATCACTCGGGTGCGCGTCGCATCGCCGCGCGCGCGGTGATAGCCGATGGCAATCTTCAGCGCGGTATCCACCGCCTCGGAACCGGAATTGACGAAGAACACGCGATCTTTGGGTCGCCCCGCGAGCGCGGCGATCCGGGCCGCAAGCTCGAAGGCCGGCTTATGGCCCAACTGAAAGCCTGGGCTGTAGTCCAGCCGCTGCACCTGATCGGTTACCGCACGTACGATCCCCGGATGCGAGTGACCCAGCGGCGTGCACCACATTCCGGAAAGGCAGTCGAACACGCGGCCCTTGCCGGTGAGTGTGTAGTAAGCGCCGGCCGCGCTCTCGATCAGGCGCGGTTTCGCCTTGAAACGCCGGTTGTGGGTGAACGGCATCCACCATGATTGCAGTGGATCGATTGCGCCGGAGGTATCGCTGGCGCCCGCGACTGCGAGATTCGGGTTCATGGCGCAGGGTGGCACGTACTGCCGCCCCGGGCCAGACACGGCCTTGGACCAAAGGGACTATACTGTACTGACAGTTATAGCAGTACGGTAGATGGGATTGCGTCGCCCGACATCGCTTCGTAGCCTGGTGTCCCGCATCGCCGAGGAGCTGAGATCGCAGATTCAGTCCGGCGGCCTGCCCGCCGGCGCGCGCCTGCCCTCGGTACGGCAGCTCGCCCGCGAGCGCAAGATCAGTCCGTTCAGTGCCGCCGAAATCTACAACGCACTGGTCGCGGCCGCCGTAGTCGAAGCGCGGGCCGGGTCAGGCTATTTCGTCCCGCGCCATCTTCGAAGCAGCACCGAAAGCCCCGCGGGACCCGAATTTCCGACCGATTCGATCTGGGAGCGGCGGCGCGAGGCGAGTGCCCGTCAGATCGAGGTCGACGCGGGCTGCGGCTGGCTGCCCGGCGGATGGCTGCATGAGGATGGCGTGCGGGCAGCCATGCGTGCGGTCGCGCGGCAATCGACTTTGCGCCTGCACGGTTACGGCAATTCCCTCGGCCTGGCCGAACTGCGAACCCACATCGCGAGGTTGCTTGAATTGCGGGGCATCGGCGCGCGCGAGGATCGGATCGTGCTGACGCAGGGGGCGAGCCAGGCGCTCGATCTGGTGGTGCGCGAGTGCCTGAAGCCGGGCGATGCGGCCGTCGTGGAGGATCCAGGCTATCCGCCGCTGTTCGAGTTACTCAGGTATCGCGGCGTGCGAATGCTGGCCGTGCCGCGCACC
>DATNNU010000083.1:0-5904 GCA_035601675.1 Steroidobacteraceae bacterium
TCGATTTTGTCGGCCTGCGCGCCCTCGCCGCTGGATTGCCCCCGGCTGACACGGCCTGCATCAGCGACGCCGAGGACGAGTCGCTGGCGGAGCCGATGCCGTAGCGCCGATGTGGCCTGGGCGCGGGCGACGCTGGTCGCCACCGCGGCTCGGGCGCCGCCGTGTTGGGCGCGGATCGCTACCTAATCGGGCTCATTCCCGGGCAATCCCCGGGCCCGGCATGGCGCGCCACTCATCCCGCCGCTGTCACCCCGGTCCGCCGGGTGCGCCCGGCGCGCCTTTGCCGCCGGCGCCTGCGGACAGCGCCACGCCGATTGGTTAGAGTTTGGGCGATGGCCTCGACCCCCGCGATACCTTCCCCGCGCCGCCCGCAGGCCGCGCGAGGGCGCCGGCTCGACTGGACGCGTCTCAGCGACCGGGAGCTGCTGCAGCTGCGCATCTGCGATCTGCGGCTGGACCTGCGGCGCTCGCCGTTGCAGCGCTATGTGCGCCGTCTTTATAACGAGCTCGACGGGCGCGGCATCCGATTCCGGCCGCACGTCTGGCTGTCGGAGGAATGGTTTTCGCCCGACGGGGTGCCGGGGATCGCGGTCCCGTTCTACCTCGCCCACCCGCGGCTGATGCGCCTGGAGCGCAAGATGACGCGTGAGGTCGAAGGCAGCAACGTCAACTGGCTGATGCGCATCCTGCGGCACGAAGCCGGCCACGCGATCGATTCCGCGTACCGGTTGCGGCGCCGAGCCCACTGGCGCGCCTTGTTCGGTCCGGCCTCCGTGCCCTATCGCTCGGGCTATCGTGCGCGGCCGGCGAGCCGTCACCACGTGCAACACCTCGGCGACTGGTACGCCCAGAGCCATCCGACCGAGGATTTTGCCGAGACATTTGCCGTCTGGCTGACGCCGCGCTCCGGCTGGCAGCGCCGCTATGCGTCGTGGCCGGCACTGCGCAAGCTGCGATTTGTGCAGCAGGTTGCCGGCGAATTCGGCGCCCATCGCCCGCCGGTGCGCCGCCGCGATCGGATTGAACCGCTCGATCGCAATCAGCGCACGCTGGCGCAGTACTATCGCGGCAAGCTGGCGCGCGCCCGCACGCGACGCGGCATGCTCGCCGACCGGCTGCTGCAGGGCGTGTTCAGCACCGAGCCCGGAGCGCGCGCACTCACCGCCGCGACACTGTTGCGTTCCAACAAGCCGCGACTGCTCGGCTCCGTCATCCGCGCCACCGGCGTCGATCGCTACGCCGCGTACCAGGTGCTGCGTACGGCCATCGATCGCGGCCAGCGTCTGCAACTGTACGTGCGCGGCACGCAGCGCGAGTCGCTGCGTGCCACCCGGATCATGCTGCGCCGGCTGGTCCGCCTGTACATGCGCAGTCAGGGACTGCGTTTGCGCGCATGAAAAAACTGCGCACGCTGGTGGTAGTGCACTCGAGTCTGGTGCCGCCCGAGAGTCTGGAGGGCTTCTCCGAGAAGCAGATCGACGAATGGCGCACCGAATATGACGTGATTTCGACGCTGCGCGCGGCCGGCCATCAGGTGCAGACACTCGGTGTACTCGACTCTCTGACCGAATTGCGCGCGGCGCTGATCGAGACCAGGCCGGAGCTTGTGTTCAACCTGCTCGAGGAGTTCAATGGCATCGTCACCTACGATCAGCACGTGGTCGCATTCCTGGAGCTCATGCGCGCACCCTATACCGGTTGTAATCCGCGCGGCCTGCTGCTGTCGCGCGACAAGGTACTGTGCAAGCAGCTGCTGGCCTTTCATCGAATTCCGACCCCGCAATTCGCGGTATTCCGGCGCGGCCAGCGCGTGACCGTGCCGCGACGGCTGCGGCCACCGCTGTTCGTGAAATCCGCCACCGAAGACGCCTCACTCGGCATCGCCCAGGCCTCGGTGGTGGACGACATCGCCAAGCTGCGTGAGCGCGTGCAGTTCATGCATGAGCAGATCGGGTCCGATGCGCTGGTCGAGGAATACATCGAGGGCCGCGAACTGTACGTCGGCATGCTCGGCAACGAGCGGCTGACGCGAATGCCGGTATGGGAGATGCGCTTTGGCTCGCTGCCGGATTCGCTGCCGGCGATAGCGACCCGCAAGGTTAAATGGGACCGGGCGTATCAACGCCGCTACAACATCACCACGCGCGCGGCCGATGACCTGCCGCCGGCGATATTGCACCAGCTTGACCGGCTATCGCGCCGCATCTATCGCGCGCTGCACCTGTCGGGCTTCGCCCGCATCGATTTTCGCGTGCGTGGCGACGGCAGCGTGTTCATGCTCGAAGCCAACCCCAATCCGAACCTGGCGCGCGAAGAGGACTTCGCCGAATCGGCCCGGGCAGCCGACATGCACTACGGGGCGCTGCTCGAGCGCATCATGACGCTCGGCCGCAACTACCGCGTGGAGTGGCGCGACTTCAATGCCTGACAATGCCTGCGCGATGGCAATGCGAGCGGCAGCGCTACTGGCGGTGCTGGTGCTGGCAGGTTGTAGCACTGAGGCGACCAAGCGTCAGCTCGAGTTCGACAAGCTGCTGCAGAAACTGCCGGGTCAGTATGACAATCTGGCGCAGGCGCATAGTGACGCCAGCGGCGAGCACGCCGCCGTGGCGCTGCTGATCCGGCCGGTGAACGCGCTGACGGTAGGCAAGCTGGTGATGTTCGTGCGCGAGACCGCGGCCGATGATCCGCGACGGGTACTGGCGCAGCACATCTGGACTTTCGATATGGACAAGAAGAACCAGCTGGTGCAAACGATCTACTTATTCAAGGAGCCGCAACGCTGGGTGCATGCGGTCGACGATCCCTACATTATGCAATCGGTGCTGCCGAACGATCTATCGGTGCTGTCCGGCTGCAATCTGATCTGGACCAAAAGCGATTCGGGCTTCAAGGCGACGACCAAGGCGCAGGAATGCAAGGCGTCGGCCGGCGCCGAGGGTCTATTGATCGAGCAGAGCGCCGAATTGCGCGGCTCCGACCTGTTGCTCAACGAGCAGCTGTCCGGACCCGGCGGCAGCCTGGAAGGCAGCGCCGACGCCGCATCGTCGTATCGTTTCCAGCGTCGCTCCGGTCCGTCGCAGAAGCAGTAGGCGCGACATGGCGGCGGCCGGCATCGGGTGGCAGATCCAGGAAATCGGCGAGGTGGTGCGAACCGCGGTTGCGCCCGTGTTTCTGCTCTCCGGTGTGGGTGTCACGCTGACGCTGCTGACCAGCCGTCTGGCGCGCGTGGTGGATCGGGCGCGCGCGCTGGAGCAGAAGGAGAGCAAGACCCACGAAAGCGATCTGCACGTCTTGGGCAGCGCCCTGCACACCCTCGAGCAGCGCGCGCGGCTGTTGGGTCGTGCGATTGCACTTTGTACCATTTGCGCGCTGCTGGTGTCGATGGTGGTGGTAACGCTGTTTCTCGGCGCCTTTGTAAATTTCAATCTGTCGCTAATCATCGCGATGCTATTCATCGTCGCCATGCTCAGCTTCATCGGCGGATTGCTGTTGTTCCTGCGCGAGGTATATGTCGCCACCCGGAACTTGCGTATCGGCCTGAGCGACACTCGCGAAGCCGGGCGTTAGTCAGCCAGGCGGCAGGCCGACCTCCGAGTCGGCAATGCTCCAGGTTTCAAGTGCGGCGGCGGCCAGCCATTGCTGCAGCGGCGAATCCTGCAGCACCGTGTCCAGGTACGCCATTGCCGGCGCTGACAGCGCCGCGCCATAGCTGCGAAAGCGCAGTGCGACCGGGGCATACATCGCATCGGCCAGCGAGTAGTCGCCGAACAGCCACGGGCCGTTCGCGCCAAAGCGCCGACGACAATCGCTCCACAGCGCATCGATGCGTTCGATATCGGCCCGCAGCTCGGCTGTCATCGGCGTGCGCCGGCCGGTGGCGCGGGCATTCATCGGCCACTGGTCGCGCAGCGCGCCGAAGCCGGCATGCATTTCGGCGCTCACTACGCGCGCCTGCGCCCGTGCGGCGCGCTCGTGCGGCCAGCCGTTGCCGGTCAGTTCACACAGATATTCGCCGATGGCGATCGATTCCCAGACTGTCAGGGCGCGGTGCTTGAGCACCGGTACGCGCCCCGCGGGGCTGTGCGGCGCGATACGCGCGCGTGAGTCGGCTCGATACAGCGGAATCTGCAGTTCATCGAACGCTAGTCCCAGGTGCCTTAACAGCATCCATGGCCGCAACGACCAGGACGAGTAATTCTTGTTGCCGATGACAAGTGTGAAGTCGGACATGATTTTCCCGTGTATTAGCACTCGCAAGCTGCTGCTGCCAGCCCGGCAGAGTTCTTGCAACATGGAAATCGTGATGCGGTTATCTAAGGCTAAACGGATTTCATGTTCAACTCAAAAGGTTGAGTGGTGAAGCCGCGGATTTCCAGAGGACGAAGTCATGCAGCAATCTGAACACACAGAAGGTGTGCTGGCGGTAGCGAGTCTGCGCGAGTACTTTCACGATGCACTGCACGGCGCGCTTGCGCACCAGCATGTGGCAGTGGAAGACCAGACCGAGCAATACGTGGTCAATCTGCTCACGCTGTTCGCGCGCTCCGAGCAGCTGTACGAGCGGACCGCGGACGGCGTGCGGCTCAGGCCGCTGGTGCAGATGTTGACCGATGCGCTCGAGGCGCCCACCGCGCTGGAACGCGAACGCGGTTTGCAGCGCCTGGGCGATGTATCGCTGTTCATTGCCGGGTTCTTCGCCCACAGCTTTGCGCGCAGATTGATCGATATCAACTATCACATCGCGATGGGGGGGCGGGCCTACGGCACGCTCGCCAGCGGCCTGGCGCGTGGTCGCAAGCAGGTGATGAGCCGTGTATTCGCCGAGCTGGCAACCAAGTTCCTGCCGCTGGTGGATGCGCTCGGCGAGATCAGCGACACGGCACGCCGCTACACCCAGGCCGACATCCTGCGGCTGTATGAGATCTGGCTCAAGACCGGCAGCCCGCGCGCCCGTGGCCTGCTGCGACAGCTGGGTATCGAAGCCGCTCCGGTCGCGATCGTGCAGAACTGACGCTCGGCGCCGTACGCAGCATTCCATCAGGCAGGCGCGACCATGGTGTTACAGCAACTGCAGCAGCTGCTCGCCGGCATCTACGACCTGCCGATGCATTACCAGGTGTACGACTTCCTGTTCACCGAGCGTGATCGACTGCCGCGCACGGTGCGTGACTCGAACACCGATGAGCAGGTATTGGTGCTCGATGAGGGCGGCGCGGCCGCGGTGGGATTGTTTCTCGATCCGCAGCTGCTCGAGCGCCTGGCGGTGGCCAACCCGCTCGAGGCGCTGCACGCCGGCAACCTGGCCGACTACTGGACCGCACTGGAGGGTGTCAGCCACTTCATCTATCTGGCCTGGAATGCCGGGCACGACCGCGGCGTGTCGCTGCTGGAACTGGAACTGCAGGCGGAGATCGACAAGTATGTGACCAGCTGGTGGCTGCTGCGCGAGCAGGACCCCGCGCGCTATCCGGCAGAGCTGCATCGGCTGCTGTTCGAACGCAGTCGGATCGACCGGCGCCTGGCCGGCGAGCGTTGCGAGCTGTATCGGCAAGCCAATCAGTATGCGGCGCGTTTCTGCCGGCGACTGCAGCGGCAACTCTCGGCGCAGGCCGCTACCGGCCCTCGCGAAGCGTTGGCCGAGCTAAGGCGTTTCTATCGCCTTAGCCGTGAGCGCAAGATGATCCACATTCAAAGGAACGGCTGAGCGATCAGGGCGGCCTCTTCAGGGCGGCTTTTTCTTGGGCGCGTCGGCATTGAGCTCGGCCACCTGGCGCTGCAGGCGGATCCACTCGGACAGCTTGCGCAGGTCGGTCGGCTTGCGTTTCTGGCCGGCGTCTTTGGCCTTGGCGGCCGGTTCCGCCTCATACGGGTTGTAGCCGACGACGCTGCTGCGTCTGGTCG
>DATNNU010000084.1:0-6163 GCA_035601675.1 Steroidobacteraceae bacterium
CGGCGTCGGCGTACGCGGCCACACGCGCGGCGATGCCCTCGCCGCCGTCCCTGAGCTGTCCCGCCGCCGGCGAGCGCAGCTTGACCTCGGCGATCAGATCGAAGCCGTCTTCCGACAGCTTTAGCGCCGTCGGCGGCGGCAAGGCGCTGGCCTGCGCCTGCAGCACGCGCTGCGGACAAAGCGCGCGCGCGCGGGCCACCCGCTCGCGGCTCGCCCGTGCCATCGCGGCGAGAAAATCCTCACTCATGCGCTGCTGCCCCCAAGGCGCTTTTCATCAGCGCCGAAGCGCTCGAGGCGCAACAGCAAATCAGCGGCCGCACCATCGTCGATCGCCTGGGCCGCGCGGGCGATCGCCTGCGCGGGCGCGCGCTCGCGGCCGGTGACTTCGAGCGCCAGCGCGGCACCGAGCAGCAGTGCGTGCCGATGCGCAGCGCCGCCGCCGCCGTCGAGCACGCGCGTGAGCTCGAGCGCATTGTGGGCCGCATCGGCGCCGGCCAGCGCCCCGGCCTCGCACAGCGGCAGGCCATAGTCGGCCGGCGTGCGCTGCTCGCGGCGCACAGTGTCGGCACCAACATCGAACAGCGTGAAGGCGCCGATCGGTGTCGGCTCGTCCCAGCCCTCGGCGCCGTGAATCACGAATGCGCGCTTGATGCCGCTGCCGGCCAGCGCCTGCGCCATCAGCTCCGCGGTGTCGAGGCTGAAGGCGCCGATCACCAGATACGGCGGCGCCGCCGGGTTACTCAAGGGCCCGAGAAGGTTGAACACGGTGCGCACCCCCAGCGCCGCGCGCACCGGCGCGATGCTCTTGGTGGCGGCGTGATAGTACGGCGCAAACAAAAACGTGAAGCCAACCGCACCGAAGCAGCGGCCGGCAGCGGCCTCATCCAGCGGCAGCGGCAAACCCAAGGCTTCCAGTACGTCGGCGCTGCCGGCGCGGCTCGAGATCGCGCGGTTGCCGTGCTTGTTGACCGGCAGTCCGCAGGCGGCCGCGAGCAGCGCGGCGCCGGTGGAAAGATTCAGGCTGCCGGAGCGGTCGCCGCCGGTGCCGACGATATCAACCGCGTCGGGCAGTACCGGCAGGTGCGGCTTGCGCGCCAGCGCGCACATCGAGCCGGCGAAGCCGCGCAGCTCATCGGCCGTGACGCCCTTGGCCCGCAACGCCGCCAGCAGTGCGCCGGCCAGCGCCGGAGCCAGTTCATGGGCGGTCAGCGCGCTCAGCAACTGCGCGGCCTCGGCTTGCTTGAGATTCTCGCCGTCGAGCAGCCGATCGAGCGTCGCGCGCAGCATCAAGACGTCAGTCATGATCGTGACCGTCAATCGCTGCGGCGCTCGCCGCCGCCGAAGCGCAGGAAGTTGTGCATCATTGCCGGCCCATCCGGCGTCAGCACACTCTCGGGATGAAACTGCACGCCCTCGACCGTGAATTGCCGGTGACGCACGCCCATGATCTCGCCCTCGGCAGTGCGTGCACTGACCTCGAGCTCGGCCGGCATCGAATCCGGTTCGGCGATCAGCGAGTGATAGCGGCCGACCTCGCAGCCCGCGGGAATGTCCTCGAATACGCCGCGTTGGTCGTGGTCGATCAGCGAAGTCTTGCCATGCATCAGCCGGCCGGCGCGCACCACCTTGCCGCCGAACACCTCGACGATCGATTGATGCCCGAGGCATACCCCAAACACCGGGATCTGTCCGGCGAAGGCGCGCACCATCGCCATCGACACCCCGGCCCGCTGCGGAGTACCTGGACCGGGCGAGATGCACAGGTGCGTCGGTTGCAGAGCGCGCGCGTCATCGATTGTGATGGCGTCGTTGCGGTAGACACGCACGTCTGCGCCCAGCACCAGAAAAGCCTGCACCAGGTTATAGGTAAAGGAGTCGTAGTTATCGATCAGCAGCAGCCGCGCGCTCACAGGCCTTCCTCGGCGAGTTTCAGTGCGCCCAGCAGTGCCGCGCTCTTGGCAAGCACCTCGTCATGCTCGGCCGCCGGAATGCTGTCGGCGACGATGCCGGCGCCGGCCTGATAGCTGTATTCGTCGTTATGAAACACCAGGGTGCGTATGGTGATCGCCTGATCCATGTCTCCCTGGGCTCCAAAGTAGCCAATCGTGCCGCCGTACAGGCCGCGCCTCACCGGCTCGAGCTCCTCGATGATTTCCATGGCACGCACCTTGGGCGCGCCGACCAGCGTGCCCGCCGGAAATGTCGCGGCGAACAGATCGAAGGCGTCGCGCTGCGCAGCGAGTTCGCCGCGCACGCCGCTGACCATATGCATCACGTGGCTGTAGCGCTCGATCGAGCGATACGGTTCGACTCGCACGCTGCCGGCGCAGGCGACGCGGCCCAGATCATTGCGCGCCAGGTCCACCAGCATCACGTGTTCGGCATTCTCCTTGGTGTCGGCGCGCAGCTCGGCTTCGAGCCGCGCATCGACTTCCGGATCGTCGGCCCGCGCTCGCGTGCCGGCAATCGGCCGCAGCTCCGCGTGCCCGCGGTTGAGCTTGACCAGCGCTTCGGGCGATGAGCCGACCACGGTCAGCGCACCGAGCCGGCAGAAATACATGTAGGGCGAGGGGTTGATCAGCCGCAGCGCCCGGTAGACCTGGAACGGATCGAGCGCGTGCCGGCCCGCAAAGCGCGATGACAGCACCAGCTGGTAGACGTCGCCGGCGCCGATGTAGTCCTGCGCTCGCTGCGCGCCGGCGATGTATTGCTCGCGCGTGAGCGCCGGCGTCGGCGCGCTGAAGCCGCCGCCCGAGCGGATGAACGGCACCGCGCCGCGCAAGGCGCGTATCACCTCGCGGCGCAGCACTTCGCGCTCGGCATCGCTGCCCGCGTGCAGCAGCGCGATGCCGCGGCTGACGTGATCGAATACCAGCAGCGAACGCGGCGCCAGGTAGTGCAGCAGCGGCACGCCGGGCAACGGCGACAGCCGCTGCGGCAGGCGCTCGAAAAAGCGCACGACGTCATACGAGGTAAAGCCTACCAGGCCGCCGGCGAGCGGCACCTGTCCCAGTGCTGGCGTCGGCAACGGCAGCCGACTCAACGCGGCGCGCAGACCATCGAGCAGCTCCGCTTGGGTATGCGGCACGGCGCGCCGTTCGTCGCCGAGCACGAATGCCTGCGCGTCGAGCCGTACCTGCAGCACGTCGCCGAAGCCGATGAATGAATAGCGCCCGAGCCGCTCGCCGCCCTCGACGCTCTCAAGAAGAAAGCGCGGCTCGAAAGGCGCGAGTTTTGCGAACGCCGACACCGGAGTGTCGAAATCGCCGGCAATATCGAAGGGCGGCTTCATGATAATAAAAAACCCATCCCGGAAGCTTCCGGAGATGGGTCTGGTGTTTGCTTGTACCTGTTAGATTCGAATTAAGACATGCAGCAACGTCCAGCGCCCACTCCGCTAGCGGAAGTCGCGCCACCACCACTGACCGGCGGACAGGACGTTTGCTGACATAGGCCGCAGAGTATGGCCAGCGCCGCGGCTGCACGTCAAGAACGTGGCTGCGGCTGGCGTAGTGCGCGGCACAGATCCTCCGCCGCATCGACGATACTCGGCCCCAGGCGGCTCAGGCGCTGGTCGGTCCACGGCACCACGCGTCCCGAACGCACCGCCCGCAGCGATGGATAAGCGCGCCAGCCGGCCACCCAGTCGCGCCCGGCGTTCTGGTCCGGTGGCAGCGCCAGGATGATCTGCGGGTCGCGCGCCAGCACCGACTCGAGCGTCACCGCCGGTCCCGGATCGGCCAGGTCCTCATAGACATTGCGATAGCCGCAGGCGTGAATCACGTCGGTCATGATTTCCGCGCGCCCGACCGTATAGATCGGCCGATCCCACACCTGGATCAGCACCGTCGCCGGCGCCGCCTGCAGATAGCGGCTGCGCAGCGCCGCGATCCGCTGCCCGAACTGCGCAGCCGCCAGCTGCGCCTGCGCCTGCGTGCCGGCCAGGCGGCCGAGCCGTAGCAGGCTCGAGGGAATATCGTCGAGCCCGGTCAGCCGATGGTGATAGATGCGCAGACCGACGCCTTGCAGACGCGCCAGCTGCGTCGGCGATGTGCCGCCGCTCCACACCACGACCACGTCCGGATGCAGCGCCAGGATGCGCTCCAGATCGAAGCTCTGGGCATCGCCGATGCGCGGGATGCCGGCGGCTGCCGCCGGCTCATTGGAGTACTCGCTGGTGCCCACGACGCGGTCGCCGGCCCCGGCCGCAAACAGCATCGCGGTGGCTCCGGGGGCGAGGCTGACGATGCGCTGCGCCGGTCCGCGTAGCTCAAGCGAGCGTTGTTCGTCATCCTGCAGCTGCAGCGCCGGGCCTTGCGCGCCCTGCGCCGCTGGAAATTGCGCCAGCAGCAGCGCCAGCGCGCCGATCATGACCGCGATCGCCTCAGTCGAAGAATGTCGCACGGAATACGGTGCCCAGCACTGCCTGCGCATTGGCATCGGGCAGTTCGCCTGGCATGCAGGCATTGTAGAAGCGCATGCCGTCAATCAGAGCCATCGTGGCGAATGCCAGATCGCCGGCCGGAGCGGGTGGCTGCTTGTGCATCGCCTCGCTGAACTGCGTAATGAAATAGGCAATCATGTCGCGTTTCTCGAGCAACAACGCGCTCAGCCGGGCGCGAAACTTGGCATCGCGCAGCGCTTGCAGCCGGGCTTCGGCCCACAACACGTAGCTGAGGTTGCCGCGGTAAACCTGGCTGTAGAACATTTGCAGCTGCCGCTTCGTGTTTTCCGGCGACAGACCGGCGCCCAGGATCTGCTGCAATCCGTGTTGAACGTCCTGATGATCGCGCTTGAGAAGCTCGATGAACAACTCGGCCTTGCTGCGGAAATTCGAATGAAAGGCGCCGCGCGTATAGCCGGCGTGCGCTGCGATGTCCTCAACACTGGCGCCGGTCAGCCCTTTCCTGGCAATGATGACCGCACCGGATTCGAGCAGCCGCGACCGCGTGAGATCACGGCTTGCCTCGCGAGTCAGCCTTCGACGTGCCATACGCCCATGATACCACGCGTCCGCGGCTTTAGCATTGGAATACACATTTGATTTCAGATACAGATGTGTATTAGAATTCAGTAATGGATTCGTGAGGCGGCGGCAGATGCTCGGCCGCCGGTCAATGCGGCCGCGCCGGGTCGGTCGTCCGTGTTCCTCGGGAGTAGCGCATGAGCCGTCGTGATCGCCGCGCCAAGCGCGCGTTTGAGCCGCTGCCCATCTGGCTTGCCGCCGTTACAGCTTCGCTCGCCATGCTGTCGGCGTGCAGCAAGCAGACGGCACCGGCCGGCTACGCACGTGCCGTCATTGCTCTGCCGGTAGCGGCCGTCGACGCCTCCCAGGCGGCGCAGTTTCCCGGCGAAGTGCATTCGCGTTTTGAAATGCCGCTGTCGTTCCGGGTCGCCGGCCAACTGGTGGCCCGCCCTGCACGCTTGGGCGACAACGTGAAGAAAGGCCAGGCGCTGGCAAAACTCGACGACGCCGATGCATTGAAGACGCAGGCTTCGGCGCAGGCCGCCCTCGATGCGGCTGAGCATCGTTTGACATTCGCCACGCAGCAGCGCGACCGGGACGAGGCGCAGGCCGCTCAGAATCTCATCAGCCAGCTGCAGATGGATCAGACGCGCGACGCGTATGCGTCGGCGCGCGCCGGGCGCGATCAGGCCAGGCAGCAACTGGCCCTGGCCCGGGCGCAATTGCGCTACCACACTCTGGTGGCCGAGAACGACGGCACGATCACCAGCGAACAGGCCGAGGTGGGCCAGGTGGTGGCGGCCGGCCAGGCGGTGTTCGGCTACGCCTGGTCGGGCGAGCGCGACGTCCTTATCAGCGTGCCGGAAGGGCAGCTGGCGGCTGTGTCGGTTGGACAGATCGCGACGGTAAGCCTGCTGGCGATGCCGGGCAGAAGCTATGCGGGTCGCGTACGCGACATTTCCCCGGCCGCCGATCCGCAAGCGCGCAGCTATCGCGTCAAACTGGCCCTCGATGCGGCCGGGCAACAGTTGCCGCTGGGCATGACCGCGCAAGTATCGCTGTCGGCTAACACACAGACCGGCCCCGAAGTGCGCATAGCGGCCACCGCACTGTTTCACGACAAGGAGCAGCCGGCCGTGTGGGTGGTGCGGCCTTCTGATTCCACATTGGAACTGCGTCCAGTGACCGTGCAGCGCT
>DATNNU010000085.1:0-11393 GCA_035601675.1 Steroidobacteraceae bacterium
GCGCGGTGCCGCGCAACTGCTCGATCGCGAGCTGCACAACGGCGCGCTGAAGGAATACACCACGGTCATCATCAATGAGGCCGACCGGCTGCGCGCGCTGGTGGATAGCATGCTCGGCCCCTCGCGCCCGCCGCAGATGACGCTGGTCAACATTCATGAGCTGTGCGAACACGTGTTCCATCTGCTGCGCAGCGAGGCGCCTTCGGGCGTAGAGATCGACCGCGATTACGACCCCAGCCTGCCGAGCGGCAACTTCGATCGCAATGAGATCATCCAGGCGCTGCTCAACGTCGCGCGCAACGCGCTGCAGGCAGTGCAACCGGTCGGCGGCCACATTACGCTGCGCACGCGCGCGCTATCGAACTTCAATATCGGCACCGAACGCCATCGCCTGGTGGCGAACCTTCAGATCGAGGACAACGGTCACGGCGTACCGCCGGAGTTGACTCGAAGCGTGTTCTATCCGCTGGTCACGAGCCGCTCCACGGGCACCGGCCTGGGGCTGGCCGTGGCACAGGATCTGGTAACCCGACATCGCGGCATTGTCGAGTTCGAGAGCCGTCCCGGCTGTACCGTATTTTCACTTTTATTGCCGCTTGAGGGCACCGAATGAATGCACAACCACTGCGTGTTTGGCTGGTCGATGACGACACTTCGATCCGCTGGGTGCTCGAACGGGCGCTGAAGAATGGCGGCATGCTGCCGAAGGCCTTCGATGCCGCCGAGCCGGCGCTGGCGGCGCTGCGCAATGACACCCCCGATGTGTTGATCACCGATATTCGGATGTCCGGACAGTCGGGACTTGACCTGTTGCGCCGGGTGCATGACGCCCATCCCGAATTGCCGGTGATCGTGATGACCGCCTACTCGGATCTGGGCAGCGCGGTGTCGGCCTACGAGAGCGGCGCGTTCGAGTATCTGGCGAAGCCGTTCGATATCGATCAGGCCGTCGATCTGGTCAAGCGGGCAGCAGCAGCTGGCGTGCGCAGCGGCGCTGCCACCGCCGCGCTGACGCCGACGATTCCCGATCTGCTCGGCCGTGCACCCGCCATGCAGCAGGTGTTTCGCGCCATCGGCCGCCTGTCGCGCTCGAGCGTCAACGTGCTGATCACCGGCGACTCCGGCACCGGCAAGGAGCTAGCGGCGCGCGCACTGCACGAGCACAGTCCGCGTGCCAACAAGCCGTTCATCGCGCTCAATACGTCGGCGATCCCGGCCGAGTTGCTCGAATCCGAGCTGTTCGGTCACGAGAAGGGCGCATTCACCGGCGCCGACAGCCTGCGTCGCGGCCGCTTCGAGCAGGCCGATGGCGGCTCGCTGTTCCTCGATGAGATCGGCGACATGTCGACCTCACTGCAGACCCGGCTGCTGCGCGTGCTGGCCGAAGGCGAGTTCTACCGCGTCGGTGGCCAGACCCCGATCCGCGTCGATGTGCGCGTGATCGCGGCGACTCACCAGAATCTCGAGGATCGGGTGCGCCTGGGTCTGTTCCGCGAGGACCTGTTCCATCGCCTGAACGTCATCCGTATCGAGCTGCCGCCGCTGCGCGCGCGGCGCGAGGACGTGCCGGACCTGCTCGAGCACTACATGCGCATCGCCGCGCAGGAACTCGGTGTCGAGCCGAAGACACTCAACGAAGATGCCAGCGAGAAGCTGTGCGCCTACGCCTGGCCCGGCAACGTGCGTGAGCTGGTGAATCTGTGCCGCCGTCTCACGGTACTGGCACCGGGCAACGAAATCCGTGCGGAGGATCTGCCGGCGGAGATCATCGGCGCGGTCTCGAGCGCACCCGCCGAACAGGACTGGACCAGTGCGCTGGCCACATGGGCCGACCGCCAGGCGATATCGCCGCCGCGACCGCTGCTCGACGACGCGCTGCCGGCGTTCGAGCGGACTTTGATACGCGTGGCACTCAGGCACACCCAGGGCCATAGACAGGAGGCCGCAAGGCTGCTCGGCTGGGGACGCAACACCTTGACGCGCAAACTCAAGGAGCTGGGCATGGACGACATCGACGATCAGGAGTGATGTCGTCTGCACCAATGGGCCGAGCAGGCAAGCCCCCGCTAAAACTCGCTCCAGATAAGTAACCGATTCAGCAACCACATTCTTGTGTAGTCGATGTGTTGAACCGTTAGACCTGCTGCGCAATGCGGGCTTCGATGGCTTTCATATTTCTAACCAGGTTCATTTT
The DNA here is from genome assembly GCA_035601675.1 of Steroidobacteraceae bacterium. Taxonomy (GTDB): domain Bacteria; phylum Pseudomonadota; class Gammaproteobacteria; order Steroidobacterales; family Steroidobacteraceae; genus FEN-1191. Next base: position 2,195 of record DATNNU010000085.1, read on the forward strand.
TAGCTGACGCCATTCCGGATCCGACTCCAGCGCTGCAAACGCCCTATCAACTGAATAAGGTGCCATCCCGTTTAATCGCGTAATCTGGGCTTGCAGCGCGCTGTATTCGGCCATCTCCCGGGCCGCTGAGGAGTCATCCTCCTCGGTAAACCCATCGTAGGTAACGTGCGATAGTTCTGAGAGGCTCTTCAGCGCGTCGAGCCGCACCAAGTCGCACTTGCGCAGATACTTCAAGCGCAATATTGCGCGCTTCGTACCGAGACGTTGCAGCTCAAACGCCCTGTGCAGGTCGGCCTGAAAGTCCGGCCATCCCTTCAGTGCGCAGCGCTCGGCCTCGTCGAACCAGTGCAGCATGACGTCCAGCTGCTGTCGATAGGCGTCTTGAATCCTAACGCCGGAATGAAGCCTCGCCGATGAATCAAGACCGAGCGTTGTACGCAGGAAGCGGCCGATTGGATTTAGAGGAGACACTCGCAAGCAATCCGCATGAAATCAAACCTGAGCGACGGTTGGCTGTGGGGACGGACATGACTATAAAGAAACCGTACTAAGTTCGCGGTGTGGCTGACAGTTAGCTCTACGCGTTCTAATGAGGTTGACACCCATTTCATACCTTGGCCATCCTAAGGCCAGAAAAGGGACCGTGTGCCGCCTGGGAATCCCTCATCCGGTTACTCCCCGAGAATTTCGTTCAGCCCGTCGATGACTTTGGTGACATCGGCCGCAGGTATACGGGTGAGGCGCTTGCCAATCCGTTGCACCGACAGGGTTCGAATCTGGCTGATCTTCGCCCACGTTGGCTTGCGAAACTCGGCCACTTTGAGTTCCAGCGTCAATGGGAACCCGGCCTTCTGCGGCTGGCTCGTCAATGCAATCGCAATGACGGTGCCGGATCGGGCATTGAAGATATCGTGGCTAAGAATAAGTACCGGACGGCGACCGGACTGCTCATGTCCGCGGATTGGATTGAGATCCGCCCAGCGGACCTCACCTCTCAGAATTCTGGCCATACAGCGGCGTCCGCGCCCATGCCTTCTTCCGCCAGCGACTGCTCGAATTTTGGATTCAGCTTGGCGCATTCGGCAGCGAGGCGGCTACCTTCTATGCGCTCAATCTTCTCCTGTAGCGCCATCTGAATCGCGCGACTCCGATTTTGAAACACTCGCCGCGCCACTAGACTGTCCACTTGGCGCAGGGTCTCTTGCTCAAGTGTTATTGCAACCTTTACGCTGGCCATGGCCCGATCTCCGGTATGATAAATAATCATACCACTGCTCCGGGCTTCGCGTTAAGCTGGTCGGGCGCAAGGGTGACTTGGCCATTTACGGCCAGAATGCCGGCGGTGTTGCTATCATTCCGCGGCCATGTCGAACCTGTCGCAAGCCGCCCGCCAGATGCTGCTCGATAACAGCGCCAGCGCCTGGCTGTACGCGCTGCTGGCCTTCCTGCTGACCTTCACCGTGCTGCCGCTGATACGCGGCTACCTGCGTGCGCGCCGGCAGCGCTACGCCGATCGCGATCTGCCGCCGGCGGTGGCGCTGGTGGCGCACCTGGCCGATCGCACCAGCCGCGTGGTGCTGTGGATCGTCGCATTGTACGCGGCCGAACGCATCCTGACGCTGCCCAAGCGCATCGACGAAGCATTCCACGTCGCGATCGTCATCGGCGTCTGGCTGCAGATCGGCATCTGGGCCGCCGCGGCGGCCCGCTTTGCGCTGCACCGGCGCGAGGCCCGAACCGGCGACGCGCGCCTGACCGGCACCATGGATGTCGTGCTGTTCGTGCTCGCACTCATCATCTGGGTCGTCATCGCATTGCTGGCGATGGAGAATCTCGGCATCAACGTCGGGCCGCTGATCGCCGGCCTCGGCGTCGGCGGCATCGCGATCGCCCTCGCGGTGCAGGCGATTCTCGGCGACCTGTTTGCCTCGCTGTCGATCGCGCTCGACAAGCCGTTCGTCATCGGCGATACGCTGCGCGTTGATACCTTCGAAGGCACGGTGGAGCAGATCGGCATCAAGAGCACGCGCCTGCGCAGCGTCACCGGCGAGCAGATCGTGATCGCCAATGCGGATCTGCTCAAGAGCCGGGTGCGCAACCTGGGCCGCGCGAGCGAGCGGCGCGCGCTGTTCACGCTGAACATGGCGTACGACACGCCGCTCGATAAGCTGGAGCTGGTGCCGAAGCTGGTCGAGGAGGCGGTGGCTGCGTATCCGGGCACGCGCTTCGTGCACTGCATGTTGCGCGAACTGGGAGAATCGGCGCTGCTGTTCGAAGTCTGCTTCTTCGTCGAGAACACGCCGACTCGCGATCTGAGCGCGGCGCTGGACCAAGTGAATCGCAAGGTGCTGCGTTCCTTTGCCGACGTCGGCATAGAATTCGCCTATCCGACGCGCACGCTGTGGCTGCGCGAGCCGCGCGCCGTCAAGCCCGATCGTTTAAGCACCGATCGGTCGAGCTAAGTGTCGCTGAACGGCGTCGGCGCAGTGTAGACGGCAAACTTCGGCCGCCAGCGCGCTACAGCACCGATACCCGGAATGCGATTGAGGCCGCGCAGCAGGCCGTGGGCATCGATCCATTCGGCGTAGCGCAGGTACACCGGATCGAGGGCCAGGTGGCGCTCCTCGGTCTTCGCGCGCAGGTAGTAGATCAGGTTGAGCAGCCCGAGCAGCAGGCAGCGCCGCAGCGTCGCCTCGACGCCGCCGGTGAGCATGAATGGCGTCGAGATCAGCCACCACGATAGGTTCTTCGCCAGATACGCGGGATGCTTGGTGTAGCGATACGGGCCGTTGGTGATGATGCCGCGATGAGTCAGGTTCGAGAAGCGCGCGCCGAATGCAATCGTCGCCCAGACGTAGACGGCGACCAGGAACAGGATCAGGCAGCCCCAGATATCGAACAGCCACGGCGGGTCGTGGAACCACACGCCCCACGAGAGGCCGGTGTCGTAGTCGATGTACTGCTTGCTGATCAGCGACCAGAACGGCTGATAGCACACCACCGCGATGACCCAGCCGAAGATCGTGGGCTCGGTCGAGCGGATATGCGTGTCGGTGGCCTTGAGCGACATCAGGTAGGTCATCGACACCAGACTGACGTCGATGAAGTACATCGAGAAGTAGGCCCAGTCGTAGACTCCCTGGAAGTTGTGCAGCAGATTGAGATCGTAGTGCAGCAGCTTGTTCAGGTTGTCGCAGAAGTAGGTGAACATCAGCGGCAGGAAAAAACCCTTCACCAGCCAACCCAGCAGATGCTGGCCTATCAGCCGCAGGTCGAGGCCGCGCCACCGCCCCAGCAATAGCTGGCCCAGCTGCCACAGGCCATCCTGCGGCTGCGCCAGTCGCCGATCGACCCAATACAGATACGGCGCCGCGAGCACGGCCCACGCCGGCAGCAGCACTTGCAGTGCCGTGTAGTAGTTGCCGTAGAATTCGCTGCCCTGGGTGTACTCGGGGAACAGCCAGTAGAGGACTGCGACGAATCCGAGGCTGCCGGCGAGGCCGACGCACTTGATCGCCACGCGCGGCCAGTTGCCGGGTCCCGGCATCGGCGCCAGTGCACGCCGCTGCACCTTCTGCCACAGCAGATCCGGCAGGAAAATGCCCAGTGCGGCGCAGCCCATGACGATCAGAGCCAGATACGCGATCTGCTCGAACGGCGGCCAGAAGTTCAGCAGCGCAACCGCCGCCAGCATGGTCACGACGCCGGCCCAGGCAACGCCGGCATGGGTGGCAGACGGCGGCAGCGCCGTGCTTGAACTGGCCTTCATATCGCCATTGTGCCATTGCTCATGCCTGACCGATGCCGGCGATGGCGTTCTGCTAACCTAGATGGCTCACGACTGATTACCAAGTGTTGATGCGTGAGCCCGCCGCAACAGCCATCACTGCAAGCGCGAAACGAGAACTGGCTGAGGTGGGCCTTCGGTGTGGTACTGCTGTGGCGCCTGCTATTCCCGTTTTTTGATTCGCCGCTGCTGCACTTGTTTTCCGATCCCGCCCGGCACTGGTCCAACGGCGCACGCTTCTTCGTGCCGGATCTGATCGGCGCCGGTGACCCGTTCCTGTATCAGCTGTGGATCTACCTGCTGCGCGCCGTAAGCCAGGGCGATCAACCAACCGTGGTGCTGGGCTGCGGAGTGCTGTGTGCGGCGATGCCTTACGGCTGGTACCGCGCACTGCGCGAATTGCTGCCGCGGCAAGCGGCGCTGATCGGCGGCCTGATCATCGGTGTGACACCGGCGTTCGTCGGCATCTACGCCTATTTCATGACCGAGACACTGCTGCTGACGCTGACCGGGTTCGCGTTCTGGGCGACCTTTCGCGCCGCGCGCAAGCACACCGTGGCGGCCTTCGCGCTGGCGAGCGGCCTGTGGATGTGCGCGATGTTCACGCGCAGCATCGCGCTGCCGATGGCGGTACTGTGCTTGGGGACGCTGTGGATCACGCAGCGGCAGCGACTCGGCAAGGCACTGGGCGCGGCGGCGGCATTGGTGATTCTCGCGGTGCCGGCCGGATTGCACGCCCGCTCAACGCTCGGCTTCTTTGCACCGCTCGGCAATCTCTACCTGTCGCAAATCTACAGCGCCAGCGGCAAGCACGACATCAGTGTCAACGCCGGACCGCTGGGAGCCTGGGGCTTTGGCACGCCAAGCTTCTACAATCCGACGTTCTATCCGTTTTCCACCTGGACCACCGCTCGCGAGGGTACGGCCTACATCACGATCGATGTGTCGCGCGGCCGCGCGACCTGGATCGCGGAGAAGAAGCGCATTGAAGGCCTGCGTTCCTTTCCGTGGTGGCGCCAATACCAGGAGAATCTGATTTATCTGCTGTTCGGGCAAAGCTGGCCCGACAACGATCCGAATGCGCTGAGCGGTCTGGCGACCGTTTGGACGCGCTGGCTGTGGCCGCCGCTGATGCTGGTGGTCGCGTGGGGAGTCCTGCGCCGCGGTTTTCGCGGCAGGGACTGGCTGCTGCCGCTGTGCGCGCTCGGCATGCTGCTGTGGCTGGCGGTGCAGCGCGACGGCATCATCGAGGGCCGCTACCGCAAACCAATCGACCCGGTGCTGCTGGCGGCCGCCATCGTGCTCTACTACCGCACCCGGCCGGGTCTGACCCTAGGGCAGCCGCAGCAGATGTCATCCTACGACCAGAGCTTCTTCGACTACGTCAATGCGAGCGCCCGCGCGGCGGCCGAGCGCATCGTGCCGTTGCTGCAGCAGCAGCTGGCGCCGGGCTCGGTGCTCGATGTCGGCTGCGGGCAAGGCGCCTGGCTGGCCGTGTGGCACAGCCACGGTGTGGACGATCTGTTCGGCGTCGACGGATCGTATGTTGATCGCAGCAAGCTGCTGTTTGCGCCCGAGCGTTTTTACGCACATGATTTGGGCCGGCAATTCGATCTCGGGCGCAGCTTCAACCTGGTCCAATGCCTGGAGGTGGCCGAACATCTTCCTGCGAGCAGCGCTGAGCCGCTGATGGACAGCTTGATCCGGCACGGCGAGGTGATCGTGTTTTCCGCCGCCCCGCCCGGTCAAGGCGGCCACGGACATGTCAACGAACGCAGCTATGACTATTGGCGCGCGCTGTTCTTCGATCGGGGCTACCTGGCGGTCGACTATCTGCGGCCGCGCATCGTGTCCGATCCGGCGATCGACCGCTGGTATCGATACAACACGCTGCTCTATGTGAGCCGCAATGCGATGACACGCCTGAGTGAGACCCTGCAGGCGAGCCTGATCCCGCAAGGCCGCGGCGTGCCCGACCTGTCGCCGCTGAGCTACCGCATCAGAAAGCAGCTGCTGCGCCGGATGCCGGTGCCGCTGATGACGGCGATCGCACGGATGAAAGAACGCCTGACCCGGACCCAGGCGCAGCACGATCCGCCACGGGGCAGCGCGTGACGCTGTCATCGGTATGGATGCTGCTGGCGGCATCACTGGCTGCCGCATGCGGACAGCTGCTGTTGAAGGTCGGCGCGCAGCACAAGATACGTGCCGTGGAATTCTTCAATACCCCGATCGCGATCGGGCTACTGCTGTACCTGTGCGGCACGATGCTGTGGATTTACGTGCTGTCGAAGGAAAAACTGGTCGTGGTGTACGCGTTCACGGCCCTGACCTTCGTGCTGGTCTACCTCGGCGCTGTGTTGACGCTGGGCGAAAGCCTCACGCTCAAGGCCGGCGGCGGCGTGGCGCTGGTGCTCGCTGGTCTGTACCTGCTGGCCAGCCGATGAGCGAACTCGACAGCCTAGCCGCTGCCATCACCGCGCCCGAGTGCCCGGCCGTCAGCTTCGTCGTACCCTGCCACAACGAGGAGCTGGTGGTCGAAGCCACCGCTCGAGCGCTGCTCGAATTGATCGAGCAGCAGCGCGACATCGGCCGCTGCGGCCCCCGCAGCCTGGTGCTGTTTGTCGACGACGGCAGCAGCGATAGGACCTGGACGCTGATCGAGCAGCTCGCGCAGGCGCATCCGGGCCGCATCGCCGGGTTGCTGCTGTCGCGCAATGTGGGTCACCAGCACGCGCTGCTCGCCGGGCTGACCATCGCGCCCGGCGACGTGCTGATCAGCATCGATGCCGATCTGCAGGACGATCTGAGCGTGATCCCGCAGATGCTCGACTATTACCAGCAGGGCCATGACATCGTGTACGGGGTGCGGGGACTGCGCCCGACCGACAGCCGCCTGAAGCGAATGACCGCCGCCGGGTTCTACCGGCTGATGCGCCGCCTCGGCGTGGACGTCATCGACAACCACGCCGACTACCGCCTGATGAGCCGCCGCGCCGTGGAAATCCTGCGCCAGTACGACGAAGTCAACCTGTTCCTGCGCGGCATCGTGCGACTGATCGGACTGCGTTCGGCGCAGGTCCTGTACGATCGGGGCGAACGCGCGGCCGGCTCGAGCAAATACTCGTGGTCGCGCATGTCGGGGCTGGCCATCGACGGCATCACGTCGTTTTCGGCGGTGCCGCTGCGGGTGATTTCGATGCTGGGACTGCTGACCTCGCTGTTTGCGCTGGCGGTCAGCGTCTGGGTGCTGGTGGTCGCGCTGACCAATCCGTCGGCGGTGCCGGGCTGGGCTTCGACCGTACTGCCGGTCACTTTCATTGGCGGCGTGCAGATACTCTCGATCGGCGTTCTCGGCGAGTACATCGGCAAGATCTACATGGAGACCAAGCGCCGGCCGCGCTTTGTCGTCGATCGCATCGTGGGTCTGCCGGGCGATGAATCGGACGGCGACCCGCAACGCGGTTAGCGGGCTATGGCTCTTGCGGCAGGAAGATCCACAGCAGGATGTAGATCAACAGCCCGGCGCCGAAATACAGCAGCGTCAGGCAGAAGATCACACGCCAGGCCCAGGATGGCAGGTCGGTGCTATGGCCCAGTCCCCCGCAGACGCCGCCGAACACACGATCGCTGCGAGAGCGCGCCAGCTGCTGTAGGAAAGACCGGTACGAGCCGCTGCGCGCGCTCGCCGGTTGATCGAGCACCTGCGCCTTGGCGCGCGTGAATTCCTCATCGCTGATCGCGCCGCGATCGCGCAAGCTCTGCAGCCGCTCAAGTTCCTCGGCAACGCTCATAGCCGCGAGATTAACAGGCGGCGCCGGTGGCGTGCACGCCCATATCCAATGTACCGACCAGCTCCGAGATCGAATTCAGGCCCTGCGAGCCCAGGTATTGCGCCAGCCCGGAGTTGACCGTCTTGCACAACAGCGGGTCGTAAAACAGCGCGGTACCGAGACCGATGGTGCTGGCACCGGCAATGATGAACTCGAGCGCATCCTGGACGCTGGCGATGCCGCCCTGGCCGATAATCGGAATGCCCTTCGGCCCGGCCACTTCATAGACTTCCCGCACCTTGAGCAGCGCGATCGGTTTGATCGCCGGACCCGAAAGACCGCCCTGGCCGTTGCCGAGCACCGGGCGCCGGCTCGCAAGGTCGAGCGCCATGCCGGTCACGGTATTGATGACCGCGAAGGCGTCAGTGCCGGCTTCGATGCAGCCGCGTGCGTTCTCGCGGATGTCGGCCTGATTCGGCGACAGCTTGGTGATCAGCGGTTTGCCGGTGACACGGCGGCAGGCTTCGACCACGCGCGCCGACATCTCCGGCACATTGCCGAACTGCACGCCGCCCTGCTTGATGTTGGGACAGGAGATGTTGATCTCGATCGCATCGATACGCGAGTCGTCGAAACGGCGCGTGACTTCCACATATTCCTCGATGGTGGAGCCGCAGACGTTGGCGATAAAGCGCGTTTCGTTGAAGTCGAGCATCGGCAGGATCCTGCGCACCACGTAATCGACCCCGGGATTCTGCAAGCCGATGGCGTTGAGCATGCCCGATGGGGTTTCATATACCCGGTGCGGCGCGTTGCCCAGGCGCGGCTGGCCGGTGGTGCCCTTGAGCACAATGGCGCCCGCGTCGCGATTGCTGAAACCCTCGACGCGCGTGTATTCCTCGCCGAAGCCGACACAGCCCGACAGCAGTATGATCGGCGATGCCAGCTCGAGGCCGCAAAAACGCACCGCCAGCGACGGCGCCAGCGATGGCGGCAGCGAGGCGGCGGCACTGGGTGCGTCCATACCGCGGATTATCGCCGATCGCGGCGCCATTCGCTTAGGCTAGCGCGGTGTATCACGTGATTCTCCACCAGCCGGAGATCCCGCCAAACACCGGCAACATCATCCGGCTGTGCGCCAATAGCGGCTGTAGCCTGCATCTGATCGAGCCGCTCGGTTTCGATCTGGACAGCAGCTCGGTGCGACGGGCGGGACTCGACTATTCGGAGCTGGCGCTGGTGCGCAGCCACCGCAACATTGCCGATTGCCTGGCCGAGCTGCCTGGCGCGCGGGTATTCGCGGCCGAGACCGGCGCCGGCCTGGTCTACTGCGAGGTTCGATACCGCCCGGGGGACGCGTTTCTCTTCGGCGCGGAGACACGCGGGCTGCCGGCAGAACTGCTGCGGGCGCAGCCGCCGGAGCGGCGCATCTGTATTCCGATGCGCTGCGGGAATCGCAGCCTCAATCTGGGGAATGCCGTGGCCGTGGTGGTGTACGAGGCCTGGCGCCAGAACGGCTTCGCGATGCCGGCCTCGGCGTCGAGGCGGCCGCTGGCTAATCGAACTCCGGTTTGATCGGCCGCATCATCAGACCGCGCACGACGTGCTCGGCGGGCAGCTTTTCATACAGCACGCCGTA
>DATNNU010000086.1:0-7951 GCA_035601675.1 Steroidobacteraceae bacterium
GTGCGAAAAAGACCCGGCATGTACATCGGTGACACCGATGACGGCAGCGGTCTGCACCACATGGTTTTCGAGGTGGTCGATAACTCGGTAGACGAGTCTCTGGCCGGACATTGCGACCGGGTCGTGGTCACCGTTCATGCCGACGAATCGGTGACGGTATCGGACAACGGCCGCGGCATCCCGGTGGATATCCACCCCGAGGAGGGTCGTTCGGCGGCCGAGGTCATCATGACCGTGCTGCACTCCGGCGGTAAGTTCGACGACATCTCGTACAAGGTCTCCGGCGGCCTGCACGGCGTTGGGGTGTCGGTGGTCAACGCGCTGTCGGACTACCTGCAGCTGACCGTCTGCCGTGACGGCTTCATGCACCGCCAGGAATTTCACCTGGGCGAGCCGGTCGCGGCACTGGCGGTGGTCGGCCCGACTGCCGAGCGCGGCACCACGATCCGCTTCCGACCCTCGTCGCGGATCTTCACCAATATCCAGTTCAACTACGACACGCTCGCCAAACGGCTGCGTGAGCTCTCATTCCTCAATGCTGGCGTGCGCATCGAGCTGATCGATGAACGCGAGAACAAGTCCGACGTGTTCGCCCACGACGGCGGGCTGCAGGCGTTCGTCAAACATCTGAATCGCTCGCGCACGCCGATACACGACACGGTGTTCTGGTTTCGGACGCAGGAGGGCAGCGCGACGGTCGAGGTGGCGCTGCAGTGGAACGACTCCTACCAGGAGAGCATGTACTGCTATACCAACAATATTCCGCAGAAGGATGGCGGCACGCATCTGTCCGGCTTTCGCGCGGCGCTGACGCGCACGCTGAACGATTACATCGAAAAAGAATCGGTCGCGAAGAAAGAGAAGATTGCCACCAGCGGTGACGATGCGCGCGAAGGGCTGACCGCGATTCTGTCAGTGAAGCTGCCCGATCCGAAATTCTCTTCGCAGACAAAAGACAAACTGGTCTCCTCCGAGGTCAAAGGCCTGGTGGAGACCGCAGTGGCACAGAAGCTCAGCGAGTTCCTGCTCGAGCATCCGCAGGAAGCGCGGGCCATCGTTGCCAAGATCCTCGAGGCGGCGCGCGCCCGCGAAGCGGCACGCAAGGCGCGCGAGATGACGCGCCGCAAAGGCGTGCTCGATATCGCGGGCCTGCCCGGCAAGCTCGCCGACTGCCAGGAGAAGGATCCGGCGCTGTCGGAAATTTTCATCGTCGAGGGAGATTCGGCCGGCGGCTCGGCCAAGCAGGGCCGCGATCGTCGCACCCAGGCGATCCTGCCGCTCAAGGGCAAGATCCTCAACGTCGAAAAAGCGCGCTTCGACAAGATGCTGTCGTCGGTGGAAGTCGGCACGCTGATCACCGCGCTCGGTTGCGGTATCGGCCGCGATGATTTTGACATCGAGAAACTGCGCTATCACAGAATTATTTTAATGACAGATGCGGATGTTGACGGAAGCCATATCCGTACTCTGCTGCTGACGTTTTTCTATCGGCAGATTCCGTTGCTGATCGAGCGCGGGCATATCTACATCGCGCAGCCGCCGCTCTACAAGGTCAAGCGCGGCAAGCAGGAGATGTACGTCAAGGACGACAACGAGCTCAACGCGCTGCTGCTCAACAGCGCGCTCGAGGATGCGGCGCTGCACGTGAGCGCCGACGCCGAAGCTCTGCGCGGCTCATCGCTGGAAATGCTGGCGCGGCGCTATATGGAAGTGCAGGCGATCATCCGCCGCTGGTCGCGCCGCTATGACGAGCGTTTGCTCGAGCAGATGATCTACATCCCGCAGGTCAAGCCGGGCGACAGCGACAACGCCGACTTCATGCGCAGCTGGACCGCGGAGCTGGAAACGCGGCTCAATGCGCGCGGCGACGGACGGCGCAATTTCCAGCTGCAGCTGCGCGCTGCATCGGACGGCCATCCGTCGCGCATCGTGGTACGCAAGACCGAGCACGGCCTGACCACCGAGAAAATGCTGCACCGGGAATTCTTCGAATCGGCCGAGTATCAGCGCATCGCCGAACTCGCGCGTACGCTCGCCGATCTGATCGGCGAGGGCGCCTATGTCACGCGCGGCAATGAGCGTGAAGACGTCGGCGCCTTCAAGCAGGCCATGACCTGGCTGTTCGATCAGGCGCGCAAAGGCCAGACCATCCAGCGCTACAAGGGTCTGGGTGAGATGAATCCGGAGCAGCTGTGGGAGACGACCATCAACCCGGCGACCCGCCGCCTGATGCAGGTGCGCATCGAGGACGCCGTCGCTTCCGATGAGATCTTCACCACGCTGATGGGCGATCAGGTCGAACCGCGGCGCGAGTTCATCGAGAAGAACGCGCTGTCAGTGGCGAATCTGGATATCTGAGGCGTGGTCAGGGGCAGCGACTGGCCGCCGCCCAAGATCGCACAAGCTCGAAGCGAGGCCGTATGCCACGACAAGCCACCAATAGCTCACACCTGGCCACTTCCATCGGCCCGTTCTCTCACGCCGTCCGTGCCGGGGAACTGGTGTTCCTGTCCGGCCAGGTCGCTCAGGACCCGGCGACCGGGCAGTTGATAAAGGGCAGCGTCCGACTGCAGACGCAGCAGATATTCGCCAACATCGCCGTGCTGCTCAAGGATCTGGGGCTGACGCTGGCTGCGGTCGTCAAGGTCAACGTGTTCCTGACCGCGATGAGCAATTTCGCGGAAATGAACGCCGTCTACGGCGAGCACTTCGGCCAGCCGTACCCGGCGCGAACCACGGTGGCCGTCAGCGAACTGCCGCTGCGCGCTCTGGTCGAAATGGAAATGGTCGCCAGCAAGGCTTGAGCCGAGCCCGGTGGCGATGCCCGTGATGCGCAACCGGAGACGCCGTTGATCGATTTATATTTCTGGCCGACCCCCAATGGGCTCAAGCTCAAGCTGTTTCTGGAGGAGGCCGGGCTGCCTTATCGCGCGATCCCGGTGGACATCGGCAAGGGCGAGCAGCACCGTCCCGAGTTCCTGAAAATCTCGCCCAATAACAAGATTCCGGCGCTGGTCGATCACGATCCGCCGGGCGGCGGGGCGCCGCTGTCGCTGTTCGAGTCCGGCGCGATGTTGCTTTATCTGGCCGACAAGAGCGGCAAATTCATTCCCGCCGATGTACGCGGTCGCGCCGATGTACTGCAGTGGCTGTTCTGGCAGGTCGGCGGCCTAGGGCCGATGGCCGGGCAAAACGGCCACTTCAGGGTCTATGCGCCCACCGAGCTGCCGTATGCGATCGATCGCTACACCCAAGAGGTACACCGCCTCTATGGCGTGATGGACCAGCGCCTCGCCGAGCGGGAATTCCTCGGCGGCGGCTATTCGATCGCCGATATCGCCTGCTACCCGTGGATCGTACCGTATAAACCGCAGGGTCAGGACCTGAACGATTTCCCGCATCTGAAGCGCTGGTTCGCCGTCATTGCCGCGCGCCCCGCGACCATCCGTACCTACCAAGGCGTGGCGCCACCGTACGTGCGCGATCGATCGCAGATCACGGATGAAGAGCGCAAGCATCTGTTCGGCCCGACCGGCACGGCCGCCAAGGGATGAAATGCATCGCATAGCGCTATTGGGTCATGTAGAGAATTTTCATGATTAAAAATTCTCTACATGACTCAATACCTGCGTGAGTTACGTTTCCTCTCTGGGCCGTTGGTACCGCACCGGAGTGGGGGAATGAGTGGAGTGCTCCTCGATCCATGACTGCGCTTCGGCATTGACCTCGCGCGGATTACGCCCCGCGGCCTCGATCGGTGGACCGATGACGACGTGGATGGTGCCGGGCTTTTTCCACAGGCCGCGCCGCGGCCAGTAGTAGCCGGAGTCGTGGGCCACCGGCACGATCAATCGGCCGGTCTCCGCCGCCAGCAGCGCACCGCTGATGCCGTACTTGCGCGTCTCGCCGGGAGGCATGCGCGTGCCTTCCGGAAAGATAACGATCCATTCGCCCTCGGCCAGGCGCGCCTTGCCCTGTTCGATCACGTCGTGCACTGCGGCGGGGCCGGCGCCGCGATTGACCGCGATCGCGCGCAACTGCCGAATGCCCCAGCCGACGAACGGAATCCAGAGCAGCTCGCGCTTGAGCACCCACACGTGCGGCGGCAGCAGCAACGCCTGCGCGACGGTTTCCCAGCTCGAGGAATGTTTCATCAGCGCAATGTGATTGCCGGGCGGCAGCCGCTCGCGGCCTTCGACGCGGTAGTCGAGCCGGCAGGTCCAGCGTAGCACCGCGAGCATCACGTGCGCCCAGACACGCGCCAGCGCGAAGCGGCCGCGGAACGGCAGGAACAGGCAGGCGACGACGAAGAAGATCGCGTAGAAAAAGGTCCACAGCATAAAAAATGCCGTGAAAGTCAGCGAGCCGATCAGCTGCAACGGCTCGATCGCGCTCTCGGGGCGTGCATCGCTCGACAAGCTGATCAGCCCGGCAGGCGCGACAGATCGGCGATGCCGCAGAACAGCGCGCGCAGCTCGGCCAGCAGTGCCAGGCGATTGTTGCGCAGTGCGGCGTCCGGATCGTTCACCAGCACCCGATCGAAGAATGCATCGACCGCAGGCGACAGCCCCGCGAGCAGGTTCAGCGCGCGCGCATAGTCGCGCGCAGTCACTGCCGCCACGACTTGTTCGCGCAGTGCCAGCAGCGCCTGGTGCAGCCCGCGCTCGGCATCCTCGCGCAGCAGTGCGTCGTCGACGGCCGGCGCCGATTCCGCCACGGTCGCAGTCGCGCCTGCCGATTTGCGCAGAATATTGGCGATGCGCTTGTTGGCGGCGGCCAGACTTGCCGCCTCCGGCCGTGCCACGAAATCGACCAGGGCGCGCAGCCGCGCATCGAGATCCAGCAGCGATGCAGGCCGGGTCGCGAGCACGGCGTCGAACATCTCGGTGCTGATGCCGTGGTCGGCGGCGCGCTCCAGGTATTGCGCGCGGGCGCGCTCCATCACGAAGCCGTAGATGCTGGCGCCGACGCCGGCGGCCTGGCTCTCGATGCCGGCGATCGGCTGCAGCCGGACCGCGCGGTCGATCAGCTCGATCAGGTTCAGATCGAGGCGATGCTCGAGCACGATGCGCAGCACGCCGATCGCGGCACGCCGCAGTCCGAAGGGATCGCTGTTGCCGCTCGGTTTCTGACCGCTGGCAAAAATGCCGGCCAGCGTATCGAGCTTGTCGCCGAGCGCCACCGCGTCGCCGACGCCCGAGGCCGGCAGGGCATCGCCGGCAGCGCGCGGCAGATAGTGTTCGCGGATGGCCTCGGCCACCGGCGTCGTTTCGCCGTCGGCCAGCGCGTAATAGCGACCCATGATGCCCTGCAGGTCGGGGAATTCGCCGACCATCGCCGTCAGCAGGTCGCATTTCGCGAGCTGCGCCGCGCGTGTGGTCTCGCCGCTATCGGCGCCGATGCGCTCGGCAATACCGGCGGCGAGCACGGCGATACGGTCGGTGCGTGCGCCGAGCGAGCCGAGCTTGTCGTGGTAAGTCACACCATCGAGCCCGGGGCGGCGCTCGGCGAGCGGCTGCTTGCGATCCTGCTCCCAGAAAAAGGCCGCATCGGCCAGACGCGGCCTCACCACGCGTTCGTTGCCGGCTCGCACGACGTCCGGATCCGGGCTGGCGATGTTGCTGATGGTGATGAACCAGGGCAGCAGGCCGTCATCGTTTTCGATGGCGAAATAGCGTTGATGTTCCTGCAGCGTCGAGATCAGAACTTCGCGCGGCAGCGACAGAAATCGCCTCTCGAATTGCCCCGCCAGCGCCACCGGCCATTCCACCAGCGCGGTGACTTCATCGATCAGCGCATCGGTGATGATCGCGCGTCCGGCAAGACTCGCCGCCAGCCGCTCGACCTGCTCGCGTATGCTCGCGCGGCGCACGGCGAATGCGACGACGACCTTGCCGCGCTTCAGCAGCGTATTGACGTACAGCGCGGGCGAGGCGATGCGCAGCGCCCTGTTCGGTGCCATGAAACGGTGGCCGAAACTGACGGCACCGGACTCGACTCCGAGCACCGACGCCGGCACCACTTCGCGCCCGAACAGCATCAGCAGCCAGTGCACCGGACGCACGAACTGCGCCTCGCCGCTGCCCCAGCGCATGCGCTTCGGGATCGGCAGTGCATCCAGGCTCTGTTGCACCAGCGCCGGAAGCAGCGTCACGGTCGGCTCGGCGCTCTTGAGCCCCTCGAAATACAGGTATTCGCCGCCTTTGACATCGCGTTCCCGTCCGAGCGCTTCGAGTGCCACGCCGCAGCTGTGTGCGAACGCCGTGGCGGCGCGGGTGGGCGCGCCGGCGGTGTCGAAGCTGGCGCTAAGCGGTGGGCCGCGGCGCTTGATGAGCTGATCGGGCGGCCGGATGGCGAGCCGGCGGATATGGACCGCGAGCCGGCGCGGCGTGGCAAACGATTCCATCGCCGCGACCGTCAGTCCGGCCCGTGTCAAGCGCGTGCGCAGGCCTTCGGCAAAGGCGAGCTCGAGCGTGCGCAGCGCCTTTGGCGGCAATTCCTCGGTGCCCAGCTCGATCAGCAGATCGCGCCGTTCGATGCGCGCGGCCGCAGCGGCGACACTCATGCCCGCGCCTCGTCGACCGCCAGCGCGCCCTCGAGGCTCGCGGCGACCGAGGCCGATGCGCCGGCGCCGCGCAGCATCGGGAAACCGAGCACTTCGCGGCTCGCGTAATAGGCCTGGGCGATGGCGCGCGCCAGCGTGCGCACCCGCAGGATGAAGCGCGCGCGCTCGCTCACCGAGATCGCGCGGCGTGCATCCAGCAGGTTGAAGATGTGCGAGGCCTTGAGCACCTGCTCATAGGCCGGCAGCGGAAGCTGCGCCGCCAGCAGGTCGTTGCACGACTGCTCGTGCTCGTCAAAATGCCGCAGCAGCAGCGGCACATCGGCGCAATCAAAGTTGTACTTCGACTGCTCGAGCTCATTCTGCAGGAACACGTCGCCGTAGGTGACCCGTCCCTGCGAGCCTTGCGTCCAGACCAGGTCGAACATGCTCTCGACGTCCTGCAGGTACATCGCCAGGCGCTCGAGCCCGTAGGTGATTTCGCCGCTGACCGGCCGGCATTCGAGGCCACCGACCTGCTGGAAGTAGGTGAACTGGCTGATCTCCATGCCGTTGAGCCACACTTCCCAGCCCAGCCCCCAGGCGCCCAGCGTCGGCGACTCCCAGTTGTCCTCGACGAAGCGCACGTCGTGCACACGCGGGTCGAAGCCCAATGCCCGCAGGCTGTCGAGGTACAGCTCGAGGAAGTCGGGCGGCGACGGTTTGATGATCACCTGGAACTGGTAGTAGTGCTGTACCCGGAACGGGTTCTGAGCGTAGCGGCCGTCGGTGGGACGGCGGGAGGGCTGCACATAGGCGGCACTCCAGGGCTCCGGGCCGATGGCGCGCAGGAATGTCGCGGTATGGAACGTTCCGGCGCCGACTTCCATGTCGTAAGGCTGCAGGATCACGCAGCCGCGCTCGGCCCAGTAATGCTGCAGGATAAAGATCAGGTCCTGAAAAGTGCGAGGCTTGGTGCCGATCTTCGTGGTTTTCATCAGGATCGAGCCGGTTTGAGGCAGGCGCGAGTATAAGCGAGGGCCCGCCGGAGAATCGTGGGCTCCGAAGGCCCTGAAGACCATTGCACAAAAACAGGGCACTCATTTTTCAGCCGCACTATACTAGTGCAGTGGTGCTCTGGGGGGAGCCCAGATATTTCCTAGGCCGCTGAATACATTACCAATTTCAGCGGCCGAAGGATTGGCATGCCCAGTGCAGTAATGCCGGGCCCAGCGCAATAAGAATGGTCCCAGAAGAACTATCTACGAACGGAGGCGGTATGAGTTCAAGTGATGTGGTGAAGTTGATCAAAGAAAAAGAGGTCAGGTGGGCGGATCTGCGCTTTACCGATACCCGTGGCAAGGAGCAGCACGTGAGCATTCCGGCGCGTTACGTGAGCGAGGAGTTCTT
>DATNNU010000087.1:0-2753 GCA_035601675.1 Steroidobacteraceae bacterium
GCGCAGCCGCCGGGCAACGACACGTCGGCGCGGCCGAAGCGCGCCAGCAGCGGGCCGAGCACCAGGATGGAGGCGCGCATGGTCTTCACGAGGTCGTAGGGCGCGAAGCACTCGCGCACCGTCGAGCCGTCCACCTCGATGCGCATGCGCTCGTCGATGGTGACGGTGGCGCCCATCCTGCCGAGCAGCTCCACCGTGGTGGTGACGTCCTTCAGATGCGGCACGTTCGCGACCACGACCGGATCCTCCGCGAGCAGCGCGGCGGCAAGGATCGGCAGCGTCGCATTCTTGGCGCCGGAGATGCGCACTTCGCCTTCAAGGGGTACGCCACCCTGGATCTGCAGCTTGTCCATGCTAGCTGTGCGCGGACTCTTCGGGCGTCAGTGCCTCGATCGACAGGGCGTGTATCTCGCGACCCATGAGCTCCCCGAGCGTGCGGTACACGAGCTGGTGGCGCGCGAGGCTCTTCAGCTGCGCGAACTCGTGCGCCACGATGTGCGCGGCAAAATGGGTGTTGTCATCCGATTGCACGCGCACCTGTGCTCCGGGGAGGCCTGCGCGGATCAGCCGCGCGACGTCTTCAGGGTTCATGGGCGGGATATTACATGGGCGCGCCGCGCGCGCGCCTATAATGAAGCGTATGGATTTGCACCCCGCCGCCGCCCGCACCCCCAACCCGACACCCGACGATGAGCAGCTGCTCGCCTCCGCGCGGCGCGCGCTCGCCATCGAGGCCCGCGCGGTCGAGGCGCTCACCGCAAGGCTCGGGGCCGCGTTCGCGCAGGCCTGCCGCGTCTGCCTGGACTGCCACGGGCGCGTCGTGGTCACCGGCATGGGCAAGTCGGGGCACGTCGCCGGCAAGATCGCCGCGACCCTGGCCAGTACCGGCACGCCGGCCTTTTTTCTGCACCCCGCGGAAGCCGGGCACGGTGACCTCGGCATGATCACCCGCGTCGACGCGGTGCTGGCGCTGTCCAACTCCGGCGAGACCCCGGAGCTGGTGCTGCTGCTGCCGCACCTGAAACGCCTCGCCGTGCCGCTCATCGTGATGACCGGCAAGACCGATTCGACGCTCGGACTCGCGGCGAGCGTGACGCTCGATGTCGGCGTGTCCGAGGAAGCCTGCCCGCTGAATCTCGCGCCCACCGCCAGCACCACGGCCACGCTCGCCATGGGCGATGCGCTCGCCGTCGCGGTGCTCGAGGCGCGCGGCTTCACCCGGCAGGACTTCGCGCGCTCCCACCCCGGCGGCGCACTCGGCAGAAGGCTGCTGCTGCATGTCGAGGACCTGATGCGCACCGGAGCGGCCGTGCCGCGCGTCGCGCCCGACGCCCGCTTGAGCGCCGGCCTGATCGAGATGTCGCGCAAGGGTCTGGGGATGACTGTGGTGGTCGATCATGACGAGCGCATCCTCGGCGTGTTCACCGACGGGGACCTGCGCCGCGCGCTCGACCAGCAGATCGATGTGCACACCACGGTGATGAGTGCGGTCATGACGGCGCACGCCAGAACCATCGGCCCGCGCCAGCTCGCGGCCGAGGCCGTGCACCTCATGGAGGTGCACCGGATCACGGCGCTGCCGGTCAGCGACGCAAACGGCCGCCTGGTCGGCGCCCTCAACGTGCACGATCTGCTGCGCGCCGGCGTCGTGTGAAGCGCGCGGCGGGCTCGCACATGCCGAACGCCATCAGCCTGCTGGTGCTGGACGTGGACGGCGTGCTGACCGACGGCCGGCTGTACTTCGGCGCGCGCGGCGAAGCGCTCAAGGTGTTTCACGTGCACGACGGGCACGGCATCGCGCAATTGCGTCGCGCCGGGGTGCAGGTAGCGGTGATCTCGGGCAGGCGCTCGCCGATGGTGGCCGCGCGCTGTCGCGAACTGGGCGTGCGCCATGTGCACCAGGGAGTGCCGGACAAGCTGACTGCCTTTGCGCGTCTGTGCGCGCGCCTGGGTTTGCAGCCCGGCGCGTGCGCCTGTGTCGGCGATGACCTGCCGGACATGCCGCTGATGCGCGCCGTGGCGCTCAGCTTCGCGGTCGCGGATGCTCACCGGGAGGTACGGCGCGCCGCCGATGTCGTGACGCGGCGTCGCGGCGGCCGCGGCGCGGTGCGCGAGGTGTGCGATCACCTGCTCGCGTTGCGAGCGCGCCAGGCGCGCGCGCGATGATCTATCGGCTGCTGGCGATCCTCGCACTGGTGGCGCTGATCGTCGGCGTCGTGGTGCTCTCCGGACCGCAGCGCGAGAGCACCGCGCCGGCGACCGTCGGGCCGCTGCACGACCCCGGCTATGCGGCCCGCAAGGCGCGCCTCATCCAGACCGGCCCCGACGGACAACCGCTGTACACACTCGACGCCGCGCAAATTCAGCAGCAGCCGAACCAGGGCACGGTGGATCTGCAACAGGTGCTGCTGGGGTTCCGCGACACGAGCGGCAACCCCTGGACCGCCCGCGCCGATCGCGGCCAGCTCGCCCAGGGGAGCGGCGTGGTGCAGCTCGAGGGTGGCGTGCGGGTCGTCGGCGCACTGCCGGACAGCGGCGAGCCCGCCGAGATCTCCACCGAGCACCTGGTGTTCGACACCCAGGCGCAGATCGTCACGACACACGATCCGGTCACGCTGCTCATGTCGGGACGCAAGCTGCACGCGCAAGGGCTGGTGGCGAGCTTGAAGGAGCGTCACGTGCAGTTAGAATCGGCCGTGCATGGCTCGTTCCTGCCGTAAGCTGAAGCTGCTCCTGGCCGTGGCGCTCGCCAG
>DATNNU010000088.1:0-3393 GCA_035601675.1 Steroidobacteraceae bacterium
TCGCCGACATCCTCGGTATTCTCGCAACTCACCGTCTTGGGCACGAGCTCGGTCTTGAACATCGTCCCGCCGTGTGGCAGACAGATCATCAGTCCGAGCAACCACTGCTCGGCGATGAGCTTGGCCATGTACTTGCGCAGCGCCTGCTGGTCGCTGCGGCCCACGAGGGCGGGCAGAGAATCCTCGAGCGAGCTCATCAGCAGATGCGCGCGCAGTTCCACATCGGAACGAAACCACTCGGTCAGCAGCCGATCGATATACGGCAGCCCGAAGTACGCGACCACGCCCGCGGCGAGCAGCAGCGGCAGCACGGTGCGTGTGATCAGGGAACGGAACATGCTTTGACGCTAGCCGCGCCAACGCGCGGCCGTCAATACGCGAACTTCGTAATTAACACTGAATTTTTTGCAATTCGAAGACACTAGGCGCCGGCGACCCCGGCCGCCGTCGCCGCGGCCGCGAGGCGGTCTCGAATTCCGGCCGTCAACGTCAGCGAATGACGGCGCGCGACCTGGTCATAGACGTGCACGTTGATCATCAGCTCCTCAACCTGCGCCTGACCCAGAAAGGCGCGTAGTCCACGCTCGACCGCCGTCGCCGAGCCGACAAACGAGCACTGCATCGACGACTCGACCATGGCCTTCTCGGCGCTCGACCAGAAGCTGTCGATGTCATCGATCGGCGGCGGCAACTGCCCGGGCCGGCCGCGGCGCAGCTGCGTAATCGCCTGTTGATGCGAGGTGAACAGGCGCCGTGCCTCGGCATCGGTGTCGGCGGCGATCACGTTGACGCAAATCATCGCGTACGGACGCGCGAGCTCGCGCGAAGCCTGGAAACCCCTGCGATACAGCGTCAGGGCCGGCAGCAGCAGTTCCGGGGCGAAATGCGCCGCAAACGCGAATGGCAAGCCGAGGGCGGCCGCCAGCTGGGCGCTGAAAAGACTCGAACCCAGCAGCCAGATCGGCACCTCGAGACCGGCGCCCGGAATCGCGCGCGTCGACTGGCCCGCCGGCGCTTCGAAATAGCTCTGCAGTTCCTGCACGTCCTGCGGAAACCGATCGGCGCTGTCGGCCAGTTCGCGCCGCAGCGCGCGCGCCGTGACCGGATCGGTACCCGGCGCCCTGCCTAGTCCGAGGTCTATGCGGCCTGGAAACAGCGACGCCAGCGTGCCGAACTGCTCCGCGATCACCAGCGGGGCGTGATTCGGCAACATCACGCCGCCCGACCCCACCCGTATGCTGTGGGTTCCCGCCGCCACATGGCCGATCACGACCGCGGTCGCAGCGCTGGCGATGCCCGGCATGTTGTGATGCTCGGCGACCCAGAACCGCCGGTAGCCAAGGCGTTCGGCGTGACGCGCGAGTTCCAGGCTGTTGCGCAGCGCATCGGCCGCGCTCGCGCCTTCGACGATCGGTGACAGGTCCAGGACGGAAAACGGCATCATGCCGCGGATGATGGCCGCTCGCGCCGCCGGTTGCCAGCGGTTGCGTGCGACTTCGATGCGATAATGCTTCGATGCAGGAGCCCTCCGACAAGTCTCACCATCGCGCCGTCCGCTCCTACGTGCTTCGAACCGGCCGAATCACTTCGGCACAGCAGCGCGCCCTGGATGAGCATTGGCCGCGTTTTGGCGTCGAATTTGTGCCGCAGGTACTGGACCTGGCGCGGCTGTTCGGCCGCGTCGCAGCATGCTCGCTGGAGATTGGATTCGGTAACGGCGAGCACCTGCTCGAGCGCGCGCTGGCGCAGCCCGACCGCGACTTCCTCGGCGTCGAGGTACACCGTCCCGGGATCGGCCACCTGCTGCTCGCGGCAGCCAAAGCCGGCGTGACCAATCTGCGCGTGATCGCCCACGATGCAGTCGAGGTGCTGCGCCAGCAGATTGCGCCCGGCAGTCTCGATGAGGTGCAGCTGCTGTTTCCGGATCCCTGGCCGAAGAAACGCCATCACAAGCGCCGCATAGTCCAGTACGAATTCGTGGCCCTGGTCGCTTCGCGGCTTGGCAGCGGCGGACGACTGCATCTGGCCACCGACTGGGAACCGTATGCCGAGGAGATGCTGCTGCTGCTGAACGGCTGCGGCCAACTGGCCAACTGCGCCGAGGGTGGCGGGTTTATCGACGTCGCTGCCGTCGAGGCGCGCCACGCCACGCGCTTCCAGCGCCGAGGCGAACGGCTCGGTCACCGCGTACGCGAATTGCTGTTCCGGCGCCCCTGAAGGCCTGCGCCCGCGCTCAGCCGCCGAAACTGCCGCGCAGGCCGTCAATCATGAACTGCACCGCCAGCGCGCCCAGCAATACGCCCGACATGCGATTGATGACATGAGTGCCGGTGACGCCGAGCACGCGCATGGCCGGCGTCGCCAGGTACAACACCCCCAAGGTGATCAGCAGCACGCCGAACACGCACAGCAACAATCCTAAGAACAACAGTGGCTTTCCGGCGCTGGGGCCGAATGCCAGAAGAATCGTCGCCATCGCCCCCGGGCCGGCAATGAACGGGAATGCCAGCGGAAACACCGAAATGTCCTCGCGCTGACGTGACTCGAGTTCCTCCTGGGTCGAGGTGCGGGTGCCCGAGGTGCGCGCGAATACCATTTCGAGCGAGATCAGGAATAACAGCAGGCCGCCGAAGATGCGGAATGAGTCGAGGCTGATGCTCATCAGTCGCAGGAACGGACCGCCACCGACCGCAAACACCGTCAGGATGATCGCGGAAATCACCACCGCGCGCCGCGCCATATGCCGGCGCTGCGCCTCGGTCCCGTCTTTCATCAACCCCACGAATACCGGAATCAGCGAGATTGGCTCCACGACTACCAAAAAGACTACAAAGAACTTAAGCAGCTGCTGACTCATTGACGCTCTGCAAAATCAAAAAATCATCTTGAATGGGTACTGCGTCAGGAGCAACATGACCGTGCATCGCATAGGATCCCAATTGGATCAAGCTCGAGCGGCAGCGTAAAGCATTCTGCCGCGGCTGAACACGGGAGCATTCCAATGAGCGCGCAACCCGACATCGGCGAGTGGTATCGAGTACGCGGCGGCGATCTGCTGGAGGTCGTGGCGATCGACGAGGACGACGGCACCATCGAGGTGCAGTACTTCGATGGCACGGTCGAGGAACTCGATCTCGCGGATTGGGAAGCGCAGCGCACCACGGGCGAGATCGAGGACGCCGAACCGCCGGAGGATTGGAGCGGCTCGGTCGACGTCGAAGGCGATGAAGACACGCTCGAGCCTAAGCCCGGACTCAATGGCGATCCGCAGCTGGCCGGCGGGCTGGATGGCCTGGATCTGTTCGACGCGCCCGACACGGTGCTGTGACGCGTACTCAGGCGTAGCGCGCCGCCAGTTCCTCGGGATCGGCTTCATCGGCGAGCAATACGTAG
>DATNNU010000089.1:0-4502 GCA_035601675.1 Steroidobacteraceae bacterium
GACGGCGGAGCGCGAGTTCAGCTGGCGCATTCACGGCGACGGCGCGGCGGCTCAGGCCTGGGACTATCGCGGCGCAGCCTGCACGCTCGAGGCGTTGCCGGCACCGGCGCTGGCCGGCGCGGTGCAATATCGAAATGCGGCCTGCGCGCTGACCGTGCTGCAGCTGCTGGCGCCTGCCGGTGCCTGCGAGCGCGCCCCAGTCGCGCAGGGCCTGCGAGGCACCGTGCTGCCGGGCCGCTTTCAGATTGTCCCGGGCGAAGTCGAGTGGATCCTGGATGTGGCGCACAACGAGCCGGCGGCGAGCGTACTGGCAGCCGCGCTCGCCGCCCGGCCCTGCGAGGGCCGCAGCTTCGCAGTCGCCGGCATGCTGGCCGACAAGGACGCGGCGGCGATCGCCCGCGCACTCGATCCGCTGATCGATCATTGGCTGCTCGCCGGCATCGATGATGAACCGCGCGGTCTGGATGCGCGTGCGCTGCAGGCGCGACTGCCACCGCTGCGCGGCCCGATCGAACTGTCGGCCAGCGTGAGCGCGGCCTGCGCGCGCGCGCGCGCGCTCAGCTCGCCGCGCGATCGGGTCATCGTGTTCGGTTCGTTTCATGTGGTCGGGCCGGCGCTGGTATGGCTTGGGCTATACTGAAGGCGGATAGGTATGGAAAACCGCCTAAAAGAGCGACTGACCGGCGCGGCCATACTGGTGGCGCTGGTCGTGATGCTGGTGCCGGAGATGTTTCATGGGCAACGCGGCGACGTCGCGGCGAGTGCCAGCAGCAGCGGTGAAGGACCGCCGGTGCGCTCCTACACCATCGATCTGTCCAACAGCCCGACCCGTACCGCGCCCCTGCAGTCGACGCCGGTGAGTGCCGGCGGCGCCGCCAAGGACGATAAGCCGGCGAGCGCGCCGCAGCCAGATCAGTCCACCGCGGTCGCCACTACGGCGGCCGCGCCGCCGGCCAGCACCGCGCGGCCCGCGGCAGCCGCGACACCGGCGCCGGCGCCTGCGGCCTCCACCGCGGAGCCGCCGCCGGTCACTGCCAACAGCCGCCAGGCACCCGCCGCCGCGCGCACTGCCGCCATCGGCGGCTGGAGCGTGCAGCTCGGACTCTTCGCCAGACGCGACAACGCCGAACGCTTGGCGCATGCCGCGCAAGCCAAGGGCTTTGCCGTCAGCGTCTCCAATGCCGATGCCAAGGGACGCTATCGCGTGTATGCCGGCGGTATGGCGGACCGGGCGGCGGCGGAGAGCTATTCGCAGCGCCTCAAGGGCCACGGGCTGCCGGCCGCGGTAATCGCGTCGCCGTGACGTAGAATGACGCGTCCGCTAATGCAGTCGTGGCTATGAACTGGATCGACTACCTGCTGATCGCGCTGACTGTAATTTCCTGCGTCGTGGGTGTGCTGCGCGGGCTGTTGCGCGAGGTGATTGCGCTGGTGACGTGGGTCGCTGCGGTGTGGATCGCCTGGCATTATGCCGCTGTGCTCGAACCGCGCCTGGGCGGGGCGCTGGCGAATGAAGGCGTGCGCACCTGGGCTGCGCGCAGCATCCTATTCCTCGCGGTAGTGCTGATCGGCACCTGCATCGGCGCCATCGTCGGGCGTGTGGTGCGACTGTCGATATTCAGCGCCACCGACCGTTTTTTCGGCGGCATATTCGGCTTTCTGCGCGGCCTGGTGATGATCGGCCTGTTTGTCATGCTGTGTCACGCGCTGCGCCTGAACGGCGAGCCGTGGTGGCGTGCTTCGACGCTGATCCCTTACGGTGAACGCGCGGCGAATGTGCTGCGTGGCATGGTCGGCGAGAGTAAAATACTCGCCGGGCACTCGGGCACCAAGTCGGATCAGCGGATCTAGGGAACGGTAGCGCAACATGTGCGGAATCGTCGGTATCGTCGGCACCAGTCCCGTCAACCAGCGTCTGTATGACGCGCTGACGGTGCTGCAGCATCGCGGCCAAGATGCCGCCGGAATCATGACCGCGTACGAAGGCCGACTGTGCTCGCGCAAGGGCGCCGGGCTGGTGCGCGATGTTTTCGAGCAGCAGCACATGCTGGCGCTGCAGGGTAACGAGGGCATCGGCCACGTACGCTATCCGACCGCCGGCTGCGACAGCGCGTCCGAGGCGCAGCCCTTTTATGTGAATGCGCCCTACGGCATTTGTCTGGCGCACAACGGCAATCTGACCAACGCCGCCGAGCTGGCGGAGGTGCTGATCCGCGAGGACCGGCGTCATCTGAACAGCGAGTCCGATTCCGAGGTGCTACTGAATGTGTTCGCCTCGGAGCTGCAGCGCGTCGGCACACCGCGCGTGACGCCAGCCGACATCTTCGCCGCGGCGAGCGCGGTCTATCGACGCTGCCGCGGCGGTTACGCCGCCGTGGTGCTGGTCATTGGTCACGGTGTGCTGGGCTTTCGCGATCCGAACGGCATCCGGCCGCTGGTGCTCGGTCAGCGGCGTACGCCGCGCGGCACCGAATACATGCTGGCCTCGGAGAGCGTCGCGCTCGACATGCTGTCGTTCGAGCTGCTGCGCGACGTCGCGCCGGGCGAGGCGGTGTTCATCGACGAGCAGGGCCGGCTGCATTCACAGCAGTGCGTCGCCACGGTACGCCACACGCCCTGTATCTTCGAGTATGTCTATTTCGCCCGCCCCGACTCGATCATCGACAATATCTCGGTGTATCGCGCGCGCATGCGCATGGGCGAGAAGCTCGCCGCCAGGATCCTGCGCGAGCATCCCGATCATGACATCGACGTGGTGATTCCGATTCCCGATACCAGCCGCACCAGTGCGTTGCAGATGGCGCAGATCCTTGGCATCAAGTACCGCGAAGGTTTCAATAAGAACCGCTATATTGGCCGCACGTTTATCATGCCGGGGCAGGAGCAGCGCGAACGCTCGGTGCGGCGCAAGCTCAACGCCATCGACCTGGAGTTTCGCGGCAAGAACGTACTGCTGGTGGATGATTCAATCGTGCGCGGCACCACTTCGGCACAGATCATCGATCTGGCACGCGAAGCAGGCGCCAAGAAGGTTTACTTCGCCTCGGCCGCGCCGCCGGTGCGCTTTCCCAACGTCTACGGCATCGATATGCCCGCCACCAGCGAGCTGGTGGCCGCCGGTCGCAGCGCGCAGGAAATCGGGCAGTTCATCGGCGCCGACTGGCTGGTGTATCAGCAGCTCGAGGATCTGGTGGCAGCCTGCCAGCACGACAACGCGAAGATCGAGGAGTTCGACACCTCGTGCTTCTCCGGTGAGTACGTCACCGGCGATGTGACGTTTGAATACCTCGATCGGCTGCAGCGCGTGCGCTCGGATGAGGCGCGCAATCTGCGCCGCCTCGCACGTTCTGGTCTGAAAGCGATCAACTCACCCTGAAGGCGGACCCGGTGAGCGCCCGCAATGCGTGGTCGCCGCGCGTCGCCCATGATCTAATCACGCTATCTGGGAACGGGCGAGCGGGCATGCGACTACTGCTGGTCGAAGAGGATCCGAAGGTCAGGGCGCTGATCCGCCACCACGTGAGCTGCCAGTGGCCCGAAGCGCAGATCACGGCTCACCCGCCGTTACAGCGTGGGCCGCTGCCGGTGGAATTCCTCGCGCAAGGCTACGATGCGGTGCTGCTGTCGGCCTCGGCCAACGACGGCCACGGTCTGATGTGGCTGCGTGAGCTCAGCAGCCGGCCGGGGTTTTGCCCGGTGATCTTCCTGCTCGAGCGCGAGGACGAGAAGCAGCGCTCGCACGCTACCGACGCCGGCGCGTACGGCGTCGTGTCCAAGTGCCACATGGACCACGATCGCTTCATCGGGCTGATCGAAGCCGCTGGGCGCGAGCATCGACGCACACTGGCGGACTGGCGCATTTCGACCGAAGCGCAGGAATCGCGCCGCTTCGGTGAGGCGCTCATACCGGGTTACCGCCGCGCCCGGCTGCTGGCCCGGGGCTCGGTGTCACAGCTATACGTCGCCGAGAGCGAGAAGGCCGGCATCCTGGTAGTGCTCAAGGTCACGCCCTCGCGGCGCGACGAATCCGGGGTCGATCAGGCGTTCGCGCGCTTCCTGCAGGAGTACGAGATTGCACAGCGCGTGCACCACCCGAACATCGTGCGGCTGTATGAGCTCGGTGTCGCGGACGATCACGCCTATCTGGCGATGGAGTACTTTCAGCACGGCGACCTGCGCCGGCGCATGCGCAGCGGCATCTCGCCGTCGGAGGCGCTGAACTTCGCCTCGCAGGTCGCACGCGCGCTCGGTGCCCTGCACGCGGCCGGGATCCTGCACCGCGACCTCAAGCCCGGCAACGTCATGCTGCGGGTCGATGAGCAGGTGGCGCTGATCGATTTCGGCCTGGCCAAGCACGAGGCACTCGAATTCGAGATCACCGATACCGGGCTGATCTTCGGCACGCCGCATTACATGAGCCCGGAACAGGGGCATGGCCAGGAGCTCGATCCGCGCAGCGATCTCTACAGTCTGGGCGTCATGCTGTTCGAGATGCTCTCGGG
>DATNNU010000090.1:0-3206 GCA_035601675.1 Steroidobacteraceae bacterium
TGCTGCCGCGCGTGTCCTCGAACCTGCTCGCCGGCCTGGTCGAGACCGTCGCCGCGCCGCCGTTCAACGGCACGGCCGATCTGCCTAAGATCGCCTCCGACCTGCAGATGGAAATCGACGAGTTATTCCCGGTCGCCGAGACGCTGCAGATGATGCGCTTCGCCGAAGTCGAGGGCGGCGACATCAAGCTCACGCCCGAAGGCATGGCTTTCGCCAACGCCGAACTCAATGTGCGCAAGCAGATCTTTGCGCGCCACCTGCTGAACTACGTGCCGCTCGCGGCCCATATCCGCCGGGTGCTCGATGAGCGCGCCTCGCACGCCGCACGCAAGAGCCGCTTCATCGACGAACTCGAGGACTTCATGGGCGAAAAGGATGCCGAGCAGACCCTGCGCGCGGTGATCAGCCTGGCCCGCTACGCGGAGGTGTTCGCGTACGACGATGCCAACGAGATGTTCAGCCTCGAGAATCCGGTCTGAGCGCTACAGCAGACCGGCGATACTCAGGTGGTACGGGTCGTGGGTTCGCAGCTGCAGCTGCGCCAACCCCGCGGCTGCCAGCTGCGCGCGAACTTCTTCGGGCTCGAAAGCGGCGCACAGCGAGTTAAAAAAATCCCGCTGCAGAATCTCCGGCTCATGCTTCGAGCTCGCCAGCACCAGGCGGCGGGCATCGAGCTCGCTGGCCGGGCGGCGCAGGTCGGCGATGAACACGGCGCAGCCGCCGTCGGCGCAATCGGCAATGGTACGCCACAGCACCTGCGGTTCATGCAGCTGGTGCAGCAGGCTGTGGCTCATGACGAGCTGCCAGGGCGCTTGCGGCAGATCGCAGTGCGGGATGATGCCGTAGCGCACGTCGATCCGGTCCCGTAGTGCCGGCTCGGCGTCGATTGCGCGCTGCGCGAGTTGCAGCATCGGCCGCGAGCCGTCGACGCCGACGAAGCGCGCCTCGGGGAACGCGCGCGCGAAACGCAGCAGCACGTCGCCGGAACCGCAGCCCAGATCCAGCACCGGGCCGGTCAGTTGCAGCCGCGGGAACAGGCTGCGAAACATCTCGACGCGGGCGCCATGGGAGGCACTGAAATCGGCCTGGCTATAGGCCAGGGCCTGCGCTGGATCATCCATCAACTCGGGCTCAGGGATACGCTGCACGCTTGTTATTGTTCCATCTTAGGTACAGTATACGACTCATGGGTCGCTTTTCAGGCAATTAGGAAACAATATGTGGCTGGCGTCGGAAATGGCTGCCTTCGCGCACGTCGCCGAACTCAAGTCGTTCACCGCCGCAGCGCGCGCCCTCGGGGTGCCTAAAGTCGCCGTCAGCCGCGCTATCTTAAGCCTCGAACGCCGGCTCGGCACGCGGCTGTTGACCCGCACGACGCGGCGGGTGGGACTGACCCCCGCTGGCGCCCTGCTGTGCCCGCACAGCCAGCGACTGTTGGCCGAGGTGGAAGCGGTCAGGGCGCGCTTCGCACCGGCCGCGGCCAATGAGCGGCGGCTGCGGGTCATCGTCGATCCCGGCTACGGCCGCCTGCTGGTCACGCCGCTGGTACCGCGCTTCCTCGAGCGCTACGGCGACTTCGAGCTGCAGGTAGTGGTCATCGATACGCTGCCGGTGGACGCTGGCGACGATTGGGACCTGCTGATCTGCAACCACAGCTCGCCGCTGCTTGCCGTGCAGCCGGCGAGCGGATCGCCGCTGGCGCTGACACGCACGCCGCTCGGCAATCCGCCGCTGCTGCTATGCGCGACGCCGGCCTATCTGGCGCGCCATGGGCGCCCACGAACCCCGGCGCAGCTGTCCGATCACAGTGTGCTGCGCTCACTCGAGGCGGACGCCGACGCGGGGCCCGGGACATTGCGCCTGCGCCGCAACCAGGGTGGCGCCCAGCGCGCTCGTGGTGACGCCGAGGAGCAGCAGATACGTCTGCGGCCGGCGCTGCAGGTCAATGATCCGGCGCTGGTGCATGCGAGCACGGCGGCCAGCTTGGGTGTCGGCGTGCTGCCGGAATTTCTGTGTCGCCAGGGCCTGGCCATGGGCAAACTCGAGCGCGTGCTGCCGGAATGGTCGGTGGCCGCGCCGCTGCAGCTGCAGGCGGTGTACGCCGCCGAACACGCCGGTTCGCCGGCCATACGGCAATTTGTCGAGTTCCTGCTCGCCAACATGGTGCCGGTGCTCGGCGGGCCGGCCGCAGACGCCTAGCGCGCTACAGCAGCTCCGGATCGGCCTCGGCCACGCTGGCGCCGCCGGACTTGATGATGCGCAGCAGGCTCAGGGACTGCGGCAGCAGATGCTCGGCGAAGAAACGCGCCGTCTGCAGCTTGGCGCGATAGAACTTCTCGTCGCCGTCGCCGGCCGCCAGCCGGGCGGCCGCGATGGCGGCGCTGCGGGCCATCATCGCTCCGCCGAGCACCCTGCCGCACAGGTGCAGGTACGGCACCGCGACCGCATAGGCGCGGGCCGGCGTCTCTGTGACCTGCTGGCGCAGAACTTCGGTTGCATCGCGCAGCATCGTGACCGCCTCGATCGTGGCGTTACGTGCGCTGCGGATGGTGGCATCGCTGCCGCGCATGTCGTTCAACTCGCGCATCGTGTCGCTCAGCAGCGCGGTCATCGCCGCGCCGCGATCGCGGCCGAGCTTGCGGCCGAGCAGGTCGTTGGCCTGGATACCGGTGGTGCCTTCGTAGATCGAGGTGATGCGCACATCACGCAGCGTCTGCGCCACTCCGGTCTCCTCGATGAAACCCATGCCGCCGTGCACCTGCACCGCGAGCGAGGCCAGTTCCGAGGCCTGATCGGTGCACCAGCCCTTGACGATCGGGATCAGCAGTTCGCCGCGCATCAATGCGCCCGCGCGCCGTGCCTCGTGGTCTTCCCCGCGCGCGCGATCGAGCTGCAATGCCGTGTAGAGCGCCAGGGCGCGCATTGCCTCGACGTTGGCTTTCATGGTCAGCAGCATGCGGCGCACATCGGGATGATGCCCAATGCTCATCGCAGCGTTGCCTGCGGCACCGGCCGGTCGCCCTTGAATCCGGCTGCGCGCCCAGTCACTGGCCTGCTGCAGGGCCAGCTCGGCGAGGCCGACACCCTGCACGCCGACCGAGAGACGCGCGGAATTCATCATGATGAACATGTATTCGAGGCCGTGATGCGGTTTGCCGATCAAATAGCCGATGGCGCCGCCGCGATCGCCATAGGACATCACGCAG
>DATNNU010000091.1:0-10099 GCA_035601675.1 Steroidobacteraceae bacterium
ATACACACCTGTGGAAGGGCGGCACCTGCGCCAGGTCCAGCCGCGCGTGCCGCAGATCGCGCGGCTCGCCGGCGAGCAGAGCCACGATGTCGTCAATGATCCGCTGCTGTTCGAGGGCGGGGCGTTGCCCACTGGCCCCGCAATGCGTGCGCAGCAGGCGTGCCGCAGTGGCCGACTCGGTCGCTTCAGGCAGTTGCACCGCCACAATGCCGCGCGTACCCCAGGCGATGCCGCATGCGCCGATCGAAGTTCGAAACAGTGCGTATGCCAAATCGTGCATGGTGCGTAAATCCGAACCGGGCGCGGAGTATACCGCTGCCGCGCCACTGCCGCCGCGCCGCCAGCGCGGTCAATGGCGATGTGCCAGGCGCGGCCACAGGGCGTAGAATTTGCGTCATGCCCCTTGAGAATTTCCACCCGGCGGTCGCGAGCTGGTTCGCGAAGCAATTCCCGCTGCCGACCGCGCCGCAGCTCGCTGCCTGGCCCGCCATTGCCAGCGGACGCCACGCGTTGATCGCTGCTCCCACGGGTTCGGGCAAGACGCTGGCCGCCTTTCTGGCGGCGATCGACGCCCTGGTCCGTCAAGCGGTCGGCGGCGAGCTTGCCGATGCGACGCAGGTGGTCTACATATCGCCGCTCAAGGCGCTGTCGAACGATATCCGGCGCAACCTCGAGCTGCCGCTCGC
This sequence comes from Steroidobacteraceae bacterium, assembly GCA_035601675.1. Taxonomy (GTDB): domain Bacteria; phylum Pseudomonadota; class Gammaproteobacteria; order Steroidobacterales; family Steroidobacteraceae; genus FEN-1191. The sequence continues at coordinate 687 of DATNNU010000091.1, forward strand.
GGGCATCGCGGCCGAGCTCAAGGCCATGGGTCTGCCGGCGCCGCCGATTCGCGCCCAGGTCCGCACCGGCGATACACCGCAGAGCGAACGCGCGGCGATGCGCCGCTCGCCACCGCATATCCTGGTGAGCACGCCGGAGTCGCTGTATCTGCTGCTCACCAGCGAGTCTGGCCGCAAGATGCTGGCCACGACCCGATCGGTGATCGTCGATGAGATTCACGCCCTGGTGCCGACCAAGCGCGGCGCGCACCTGGCGCTGTCGCTGGAGCGGCTCGCGGGCCTGTGCGAGCGGCCACTGCAGCGCATCGGCCTGTCGGCGACGCAGAAGCCGATCGAAGACGTGGCCCGATTCCTCGTAGGTATGCCGCCGACGGCCAGCGACGGCGATTCGGCGGCGGCCGACCCGGCGGCGGATTGCATGATCATCGATAGCGGCCACGTGCGCGGCCGCGATCTGGCGCTGGTGCTGCCCGACTCGCCGCTCGAGGCGATCATGTCGAACGAGGTTTGGGAAAACGTCTACGATCAGTTGGCGCGGCTGATCCAGCAACACCGAACCACGCTGATCTTCGCCAACAGCCGCCGCATGGTCGAGCGCGTCACCCGGCACCTGAGCGAGCGCATTGGCGATCAACACATCGCGGCCCATCACGGCAGCCTTGCCAGGCAGCAGCGGCTGGACGCCGAGCTACGCCTCAAGGCCGGCTCGCTGCGCGCGCTCGTGGCCACCGCATCGCTCGAGCTGGGCATCGACATTGGCGATGTCGACCTGGTGTGCCAGCTCGGAACGCCGCGCTCGATCTGCACCCTGGTGCAGCGGGTCGGCCGCGCCAATCACGCGGTCAGCGGCGTGCCCAAGGGCCGCCTGTTTCCGCTGAGCCGCGACGATCTGGTCGAATGCACGGCGCTGCTCGGCGCGGTGCGCGCCGGTGAGCTCGATGCCCTGAGCATTCCGCTGCAGCCGCTCGATGTGCTGTCACAGCAACTGGTGGCCGAAGTCAGCGCACGCGAGTACGGCGAGGATGAGTTGTATGCGCTGGTGCGGCGTGCATGGCCGTACCGCGCGCTGGCGCGCCGGGAGTTCGATGAACTGCTGCGGATGCTGGCGGACGGTTTCAGTACCCGTCGCGGCCGCCAGAGCGCCTATCTGCACCGCGACGCGGTGAATCATCGGCTGCGGGCGCGCCGCGGGGCGCGCCTGACCGCCATCACCTGCGGCGGCGCGATTCCCGACAATGCCGACTATCAGGTGGTGCTTGAGCCGAGCGGCACATTCATCGGTACGCTGAATGAGGACTTCGCGGTCGAGAGTCTCGCCGGCGATGTGTTTCAACTCGGCAACTGCTCCTATCGCATTCTGCGGGTCGAGGCCGGACGCGTGCGCGTCGAAGACGCGAAGGGACAGCCGCCGACGATGCCGTTCTGGCTGGGCGAAGCCCCGGCGCGCAGCTCCGAACTATCGGCTGCGGTGTCGGCACTGCGCGCGGAGATCGACGCGGCGCTGCCGGCGATCGACGCGCCGTCGATTGCGCATTGCATTCAGCAGACGATGCAGCGCCATCAGCTGGATCCATCGGCGGCACGACAGCTGGTCGAGTACCTGGCGGCGGCCAAGGCCGTGCTCGGCCATCTGCCGACCCAGCGCCGCGTCGTATTCGAGCGCTTCTTCGATGAAGCCGGCGACATGCACCTGGTGATTCATGCGCCGTTCGGTGCCCGTATCAACCGCGCCTTCGGCCTCGCGCTGCGCAAGCGCTTCTGCCGCGCCTTCAATGTCGAGCTGCAGGCGGCGGCCACCGAGGACGCAATCGTGCTGTCGCTCGGCGAGACACACAGCTTCGAGTTGCAGCAGCTGTCGCGCTTCCTCAGCAGCAGCAGCGTCGAGCAGGTGCTGATCCAGGCGCTGCTCGATGCGCCGCTGTTCACCACGCGCTGGCGCTGGAACGCGACCATTTCACTGGCAATCAAGCGCTCGCGCGCGGGCAAAAAGACACCGGCGCCGCTGCAGCGCATGGCGGCGGAAGACCTGATCGCGGTGGTGTTTCCCGATCAGCTGGCCTGCGCCGAAAATCTGAGCGGTGAGCGCGAAATTCCCGATCACCCGCTGGTGCGCCAGACGGTGTACGACAGCCTGCACGAGGCAATGGATATCGACGGACTGATCGCGCTGCTCAGCGCGATGGAACGCGGCGAGGTGCAGGTGCTCACGCGCGATCTGCCGCAGCCCTCGGTGCTGGCTCAGGAGATCCTCAATGCGCGGCCCTATGCCTATCTCGATGATGCGCCGCTCGAAGAGCGACGCACCCAGGCGGTCGCGGCCAGGCGTTGGCTCGATCCGGAGAGTGCCGCGCAGTTTGGTCAGCTCGATGCGGCGGCCATCGAGGCGGTGCGCAACGAGGCCCGACCGACCGCCGAGACGGCCGATGACCTGCACGATGCGCTGATGCTGCTGGGTGTCCTGGATCCCGGCGAACTCGCGAGCGACGATGCCGGTGCGGCGTTTGCCACGCTGGTCGGGCAGGGTCGGGCAACCGAGCTGAGTGCCGGGGAGCGCCGGTTCTGGGTGGCCGCCGAACAATTGCCGATGATCGAGGCGCTGTATTCGCCGAGCCTGGCATCGCCGCCGCTGCGCGTACCGGCGGACTATGCGAGCCGCCGTTGGCAGCCAGCCGACGCACTGCGCGAGCTGCTGCGCGGTCGTCTGCAGGCCAGCGGACCCACGAGCAGCGGTGCGCTGGCGGCGCTACTGGCATTGTCGCCAAGTGCGATCGACAGCGCGCTGTACGCACTCGAGAGCGAAGGTTTCGTGATGCGCGGCCAGTTCACTGCCGGCGTCCAGGCGCTCGAGTGGTGCGAGCGCCGGCTGCTGGCGCGCATTCATCGCTACACGATCAGATCGCTGCGCGCCGAAATCGAGCCGGTTGCGAGTGCGGATTTCATGCGCTTTCTGCTGCACTGGCAGGGCGTGACGGCGCAGCCGCGGCCGCACGGCGTGGCGAGTCTGGAGCGCGTCATCGAGCAGCTCGAGGGGTTCGAAGTCCCGGCGATCGCCTGGGAGGGCGACGTGCTGCCGGCGCGCCTGCAGGACTACGACGGCGCCTGGCTCGACAGCCTGTGCCTGTCGGGACGTGCATTCTGGGCGCGGCTGATTCCACCGGACAGCGCGACCGCAGCGCCGGTGCGCGCCACGCCGATGGCGTTTCTTACGCGTAAGAATCGGGCCTTGTGGCAGCAGTTGTGCGCCGCAGGCCGGCAGCAGCCGCAGCTCTCGGCCAACGCGCGCGCCATGGCAGGGTTTCTGCAGTCGCACGGGGCGTCTTTTTTCGATGAGATCATGCAGGGCGCCGGTCTGCTGCCGGCGCAGGCGGAAAGCGCGCTCGGCGAGCTGGTGGCCGCAGGCCTCGCGAGTGCCGATAGTTTCGGTGGCCTGCGCGCGCTGCTGCTGCCGCTGCAGCGCAAGCGCGCCGCGCGAGGTCGGCGCGCCGGCAGGTTCGGCCTGGATGAGGCCGGACGCTGGAGCCTGGTGCGCCGCTCGATGACGCTGCCTTCGGCCATCCGCGACCCGCTGGCAGAAGGTGGCGTAGCAGCGCGGGCTGCGGCCGATGCCGCCGAGCCAGGGGCCGCGGTAGAGGCGCTCGCGTGGCTGCTGCTGCGGCGCTACGGGGTGGTGTTTCGGCGCCTGCTGGCCCGCGAAGCCGAATGGCTGCCGCCGTGGCACCAGCTGTTGCGCGCCTATCGCCGTCTCGAGGCTCAGGGCCTGATCCGCGGTGGGCGCTTTGTCGGCGGCATGAGCGGCGAACAGTACGCGCTGCCGGAGGCCGTCGGCGCGCTGCGTGCGATTCGCAAACGCGCCGGCGATGGCGCGCTGGTTGCGTTGAGTGGTGCCGACCCGCTGAATCTGGCGGGTATCATCACGCCCGGCCCGCGCCTGGCTGCGCTCGCCGGTAATCGCCTGTTGTTGCAGGACGGTGTTCCGGTAGCCACGTACGCCGCCGGCGACGTGCAATTTCACCGGGAAATGCCGCCGCACCAGCAATGGCAGGCACGCAACGCCCTGGTGCGCAAGTTCACGCGCGGTTGGCTGGCCCAGGCCGGCTGAGGTCGATCGGCCGCGCCACGCCCGAGCGCACCAGATCTGATTCCCAGCGCCGCGACTGGTGACGGCGCACCGCCGCTTCGATCACCGCGAGGGGGATTTCGCCGTCCAGATTCACACCCACTCCCCGCGGCAGCAGGTCAGGCGGCAGGTGCGGCAATTGCTCCAGGGCAGCGCGTGTCGGATCGCCCGGTTTGTCGCGCTGCGCGTCGTAGTCGCCGAGCGAATAAACCCCTTCGGGATGCCGGTATAGATTCGGGGCGAACCACAGATACGGCGAATCCGACAAGAAGGCCGCAAGGGTGCTGAATGAGGACAGTGAACATACCAGCAAATCCGTATTTGCCAGCGCCAGCAGATCCGAGCAGTCACCCGGCAGCAGATCGTTGGTGGTTATGCAGCGCCACTGACTGGTGAGAGGCTGGACCTGCTGCTCGGTACCGTCGGTAATCAACAGCAGCTGCCAGTGATCGCCCAGCGCGCGATCCAGAGAACGTGCCAGTGCGCACAGCCACTCGATCGGCAGCGAGATGTTGGCAGCCCGCTGATAGTCACCGGCAGCCCCTGGCGGTGCGAAGTCGCCCAGCCGCAGATGCATGCCGACCAGCACCTTGTGCGGGTCGATGCGCGCGCGCAGCTGCAGCAGATTGTGCGCGGCGTAGCGGCTCTGATAGAGCGTACAACGGATGAAATCGCGCGCCGCCTCGACGTGGCGGTATCCGCCCCACAGTCCGTCCGTCACCAGCACATAGGCACGACGCTGGTGCAGCCGATGAGCGGCGGCGAAGCGCTCGAGCGCTGTCACCACATCGCCGCCGCCGTGGGCCAGATAATCCGACTCCCTGAACTCGACCACCGGCAGCAGGTATTCCAGCGCGCGCTGCTGGATCCAATCATCCGGTGCGGTATGAAAATGCCGCCAATAGCCGCGCCGATTCATGCCGAATGCCGGCGGCAACAGCTTCGCGTTCAGTACCTGTGAGGCGAGGAAGGCTCGCGCCCAGGGCAGGAACTCGTTGCCGAGACCGTAGCCGCGGTTTTTCACGCGCGACACACAATATCGCAGATGCACGCGGTTCCAGACGCCCGTCATGACCCAGGACCTGCGGACCGCGATGGCATCAATGCGAGGCACCTTCTGTCAATGATGGCTCAAGAGGTGCTTTTCGAGCCTCGACGTACAGCGACTCGATTGCCCTTTCGGGTGAGTCTAACAGCAGGCGCTGGTCGTCACTTTCTCCGAATCTGCGCTTGCCGATACCGATAAACCCGGCCTGGCCGAGCATGAGCGAAAGAGTCGAAAAATCGTAGATGAACCGATGGCCGTGCCCTCTGAATATTCGATTGATGCTGAGCATCGGCGAATAAATGCCTCCGATCGGATCCTCGGCAGCGTACGGCATCGAGGCGTGGCCGGTGTTCCTGAACCGGAGGTATTCATCCAGGTATATTTCGAAATCGGGGACGATGATTCGCGCGTATGTGCCCGGCTGCATCACGCGGTGGAATTCGCGCAACACATCGAGCGCGGCTTTGAACGGGATGTGCTCGATGCAATGCTCGGTGAACAAGCCGCTGACGTAACAATCGTCCAGCGGCAGAGGGCGAGTGATATCGCAGCAGACATCCACTCCCGGACGCCAATGGAAATCGAGGTTGAGGTTGGTCGAGCGGGCATTGAGTCCGCAGCCAACATCGAGCACCAGGCCCGGGCTCTTGAGACGCATGAATGCCCGGCGGCCGCGGATCAGTCGCGACACATTGCGCTGCAACGTCCTGTTGTTCAAAAAGGATCGATCGTGCACGCAGCGCCCCTCATTCACGCGACAGCAGGGCCAGTGTTGACATCGATCCGGCGCTGCACTTTCCAGTCGGGCGGCTGCAGATTGACCGGCATGCATCTGTCGACGAACTCTCGACCCGCCGCATTGCGCATCGCTTCGGGGCTGTAGATGGTCGCCGCCAGCCTTTGTACGCGATCCTGAATCGGCCCCTCAGCGCCGCCGGGCCGGTTGTAGCCGTAGAAGCCGGCGTCGAAGCCACGCGGCACGCACGGATAGGCGATCGGGATGTTCGAGGCCTCCTGAATGCGCCGCAGAAGGCCGTCCTGTTCGACGAACCCCAGACCGACCGCGCTGGCGGGGAAGTGACGGCGGAGGTATTTCTTTGGGCGGCGAAAGTAGGCCATATTGACGTGCGGCGCGATCAGGCTGCGCACCCGGTACTTGTCGAAGCAAACGCCGGTGGCGCCGAAATCCCCGGTACTCAAGTAGTAGCCTTCGGGGTCATCGGGCACCGTTACGGTCCGGTTGGGGTTGCTGGCGGCGATTGAGCAGAACAGCGGGCCGGCGGCGGCATGCACGGCACGATGCCAGCGGAAGAAATCGCGCGCGACCATGGTGTCTTCTTCGACCAGAAATACATACTGCCTGGCTTCGGCCGCGGCGCGCAGGTATCCCAGCAGCAGATTGGCGCTCTGCTTGGTGCGGCGGAACGGACAGGGTTCCGGCAGGCTGATCTGGAAGCTCGACAGCCGGTCGGCGAAAGAGTGGATGACGTCGATGTTATCGGGGAGAAATCCGGTATCGGGCCTGAACAGCACGTGCACGTCGCCGATACCTTCGGTGCGCGTCAGGTTATCCAGGCAATGCCAGAGGAATTCCGGGCGCTTCCAGCACGGCAGCAGCAGAACATCCTTGTCGCCAGCAGGGTGGGTCAAGTTCACGCGCGAGGCATCGATCACGGCCTGGCGGAAATTCCACCAGCTGCGGACGCGTCTCAACACGACGGCACAGGTGCACGGCCGGGGGCGCAGGCAATCATATCCACGGTGTGGAAATCATACCTACGGGCGGCTACTTTTAGTTGAAACCCCAGGCTTGTACATGCTGAAAAGGGCGCAACAGCCGCCATCGCCGCCATCAAAATTCAACCACAGGTAGAAGCGTTGATGCCGATCCGTGACAGCAGGTCGCCACGGGGTAAGTGGGAGCCCGACACCTTCGCGATCTTCGATCGATTTCTCGACCGCCAGCACTGCTCTATCGACGTCGGGGCCTGGATCGGTCCCACGCTGCGGTATGGATGCCAGCTCGCGAAGATGGCCTATGGTCTTGAACCTGATCCGATCGCGTTTGCGGAGCTTGAGCAAAACATCGACCTGAACCGGGCAATGTCCGACAGCATTCGGCTGCACCAGGCATGCATCGCCCCGAAAACCGCACTGGTTGCCGTCGGCAGCCGCGGCCAGGGCGGCGATTGCACCTCCAGCCTGCTATTTGGCAGCAGGAGAACCCGCTGGACCGTCAATGCATTTTCTTTGGACGATTTCATCCGCCGGAACGATATCGGCGCCTGCAACGTCATCATGATGGAGATCGAACGCGGGGCGTACCAGGTGCTGCCGACCAGGGCCGGCTATCTGCAGGCGAATCGCCCGACGCTGAAGATCATCCGATGGGTCGGGCTTTATAAGCACATCGACGATCATGGCGGGCAGGAATTGACCGCCCGGAGCCTTGAAACGGTGGTTCGATGCCTGGATTCGCGGATGTTAAGGCCGGCCACCCGGCGCACGGTGGCCAGCCCAGACTGCATCCGGACCGTGGCTGGGTTCAGCGCTCCCAATGTCCCCGGACGTAATGATAGTGCGGTCCATTGCCTACCCACTCATCCGGTACCCAATGATAGCCGCGACGCTCTCTGATCCAGTGGCCCTCGACCCAGACATGCTGACGACCCCGCCATGCCCAGTAACCTGGCGCCCAGACATAACCATGCCGAGGTCCCGGGATCACTTCGACCCGGGGCGCGGGCGGCGCCACGTCGATGTCGATGTTGACGGCAGCAGAACTCACCGCCGGTGCCATGCTCGCGGTCGCGGCCAGCCACAACGTAGCGAGCAATAGTTTGTGCGTAGCCATGTATCCATACTCCTTGATGCAAAACTGAATCCGGTTCATGCCGCGGCCACACGAGTGCGGCGGCCAGGCGGCGAAATCTCATAGCGCCGAGCTTTTTTGTCAACGCTCCGTGTACCCCTTGGGTTGACCGTGCGCAATAGTCCAAAGGCGCTAGACAGCGCCCGGACGCGCCATCATTTCGAGAAGGGATTCGATAGCGGCAGGCGCTCGGGTTTCAGTGTGCGTTCAGCGGCAGCGGAACACACTGCCGTGGCATGAGGTACCCGCGATGATCACGCGCGTTGCGATTCCGCTGCTGCTGCTGCCCCTGCTGGCGCTGCTTCTGCCGCTGATGTTGGCGAGGGCCTGGATCCAGGAGGCGATCAGCGACCAGGCGCCGCCACCCAGGCCGCCTTTGATCGCGTGGTAAAGCCAGGCGAACGCAGCGTCGTGCGCTGCCGGGGGTCTCGACTAGGTCAGAACTGACTTAAAGCTGGCTAAATATCGCAGTATTGTCTCATTTAAGAAACAATAGCGAGCTCCGAATGCCCCGCCTTGCGGGCCGCTTAGTCTTCCGGATATTTAAACCCCGCCGCTTCGCTCCGCAGCCAGTCCATGAAAGCCTTCACGGCCGGCAGCGCCTGGGCGCGTGTCGGACACACCAGCCAGTAGCCTTCCTCCTGGCGCAGCGCCCGCTCGCTGGCACGTACCAGCTTACCGCTGGCGATTTCATCGGCGACCAGACTCCATCGAGCTAGAACCAGACCCGAACCCTGTTCCGCCATGCGCACTACGGCCACGGATGCGTCGAACACAGCACCGCGCAGGGCGCCCGCCTCATCGCCGTCGCGGCCATCGAATAACCACACGGTCCAGGGCTCGGTCACGCTGTGCAGCAGCGGGTAGCGCCGCAGGTCGCTGGCATCACGCAGCGGACCGAATTTCCTGTATAGGGATGGCGAACACACCGGCAACAGCCACTCATCGAGCAGTTTCTCGCTGTGCACGTTCGGGTAGCCGCCCCTGCCGAAGCGAACCGCTGCGTGGAAATCCTCGCGTACGAAATCCACCGGCTTGTCGGAGGTGTGCAAATGCAGATCGGCCTCGGGACAGGCAATGCGAAAGCGCTCGAGACGCGGCAGCAGCCACTGCTGCAGAAACGAGGCCAGGGTACTCACGCGCAATGGGCCGGCGCTACGGTCGCGGCGTGCGTCATCGACAGCGCGTTCGAGCTGCTCGAGCGCCTGGCGCACACGCGGCAATAGCGCCTCGCCCTCGCCCGTGAGACGCACTTGGCGGCCATTGCGGCGAAACAGCGGTCGCGCCAGATACTCCTCCAGCGAACGGATCTGCAGACTGGCAGCACTGGCCGTCACACCCAGGGCATCGGCCGCGCGCGTGAAACTCAGATGGTG
>DATNNU010000092.1:0-2469 GCA_035601675.1 Steroidobacteraceae bacterium
CACTGAATGCCGCTGCGTTTGAGCTCATCGAGCAGCATCGGCACGGTCGTGATCTCATCGCCGGGGTTGCGGGCGTCGATGCCGATGGCGGTGCGTTGATAAACGGTTGAGCTGCTGCGCACCGTGTGCGAGATGAATGGCTTGAGCAGCGCCGCCGGGATGTTGTCGACGCAGTAGAAATCCAGGTCCTCGAGCATGTGCAGCGCCACGCTCTTGCCGGAACCGGACAGCCCGCTCAGGAAGATCAGGCGCACCGCGGTACCGCATGGCTTCGAGCCATCGAGGCAGGCGCCGCTGCGCTCGTGATGCGGGTCGGCGCCGGAGCCGGTGCCGACCTGCCGCTACGGTCGGGCGGTTTTCTGCGCTTCCTGGGCATGGTGATCGGTGAGCTTTTCCTTGTGTTTGCGCACCCGCCGCTCGAGCTTGTCGGCCAGTGCGTCGATCGCGGCATACATGTCACCGTCGATCGCCAATGCATGAATCGTCTCGCGGCGCACGCGCAGCGTCGCCTCCGCCCTGTGCTGCAGCTTCTCGACCGTCAGCACGAAATGATTGTCAATCAGCTGGTCGAAGTGACGCATGATGCGCCCGAGTTTTTTCTCGACGTAGCCGCGCAGGGCGGTGGTGATCTCGACATGATGTCCGGTGACGTTCAATTGCATGGCCTGATCTCCTTGTGGATGTCACTTGCCGTTGACTCGCCTTCGTTCATTGGATGGCGCGAGACCCATCGTTTCCCGGTACTTCGCAACCGTCCGGCGCGCGACCGGTATGCCTTCGCCGGATAGAATCTCCGCGATCCGGCTGTCGCTGAGCGGCGCGGCCGGATCCTCCTCGCGGATGAGCTTGCGGATCTTGGCCCGAATCGCGGTCGAGGATGTGCCCGAGCCGTCGTTGCCTTCGACCTGGCTGGAGAAGAAATAGCGCAGCTCGAATACGCCGCGCGGTGTGTGCATGTACTTGCCCGAAGTTACCCGCGAGACCGTCGACTCATGCATGCTGATGGCCTCGGCGATATCGCGCAGGATCATCGGCCGCATGTACTCCTCGCCCTGATCGAGGAATTCGCTCTGCCGCTCGACGATCGAGCGTGCCACCTTGGTGAGGGTATCGTTGCGGATCTCCAGGCTCTTGAGCAGCCAGCGCGCCTCCTGCAGCTGCGCCCGCATGCTGGCGTGGCTGGTGCCGCGGCCGACAAGGCTGGCATAGGACTGGTTCAGCCGCACGCGCGGCAGCGTCGCCGCATTGATCTCGACCGACCAGCCGCGCGGGGTGCGGCGCACGAACACATCCGGCACCACGTATTCGGGAGAGCTGCCGCTGACGATGGAGCCCGGGCGCGGATGACAGGCACGCACCAGCGCCACGGCGGTTTCGAGCTCTTCATCCGAGGTGCGCAACTCGCGCCGCAGCGCGGTCAATTCGCGTTCGGCAAGCAGTTCAAGATGATGGCGCGCAATGGCCTTGGCGCAGGCGAGGCCGGCGGTCGCCGGCTCCAGCTGATCGAGCTGCAGCAGCAGACACTCGCTGACCGAGCGGGCGCCGACGCCCGGCGGGTCGAACATCTGCACGATGGCGAGCACACGCTCGACCTCCGCCACGCTGGGGTCGAGCTCCGGCTTGAGGCTGGCGCCGACCACATCCAGCGGCTCGCTCAGGTAGCCGTCGTCGTTGATCGCGTCGACCACCGCACGGCCGATGGCGACATCGCGCGCGTTGAGCCGCGCGAGCTCGAGCTGCCACAGCAGATGATCGCGTAGCGATTGGCCGGTGGCGTCCGCGAATTCCTGCTGGCGATCCTCGTCGCCGCTGCCGCCGCCGCTCCAGGGGTTCTCCGCCGGGCCGACCGACTGGTCGGACCAGCCGTCATCCACCACCTCGACCGGCGGCTCCTCGACCGGCGCTGCGGTCTCCGGCGCGGTTTCGGCGCTCGAGAGGCCCTCGTAGGCGCCGCTCTCGCTGTCCTCGTCCTGCTCGAGCATGACGTTCGACTCGAGCAGCTCCCGGATGTGCGCCTGCAGCTCGATGGTCGGCAATTGCAGCAGCCGGATGGCCTGCTGCAACTGCGGTGTCATCGTCAGCTGCTGACCGAGCTTGAGTTGCAGAGAGGGCTTAAGCATAAAACGTGCCTGCGCCGTTCACTGCCGGCCCCAGATATCGCATAAGTCGCTGAAATATAAGAATTATCAGGGCCGCTCCGATCAATCACATGCGGAATGCCTGGCCCAAGTACACCTCACGGACTTGGGGGTTGGCAAGGACTTGCTCGGCAGTGCCGGAAGCGATCACCATGCCACGGTCGACGATGTAGGCGCGGCCGCAAACCCCGAGCGTCTCACGCACGTTGTGGTCGGTAACCAGCACGCCGATACCGCGCGCGGCCAGCTCGCGAATAATCCGCTGGATATCTAGCACCGACAGTGGATCGACACCGGCAAATGGTTCATCGAGCAGAATAAAGCGTGGCTC
>DATNNU010000093.1:0-2529 GCA_035601675.1 Steroidobacteraceae bacterium
GGTGATGCGCGCGCCTGGCTGCTGCAGATCGTGCGCAATTCGGCCAACACCTGGATGGTCAGGAACCGGCCCGCCGGGCAGGTGCCGCTGGACGGTAGCGAACTGGATGCGGCAGCGCTTTCCGAGGACCCGATGAGCACGCTCGCCGCTCAGGCCGAGGGCGAAAGCCTGCGACGGGCGATCGCACAATTGCCGCTCGAGCAGCGTGAAGTGCTCATCCTGCGCGAGTTCGAGGACCTGTCTTATCGCCAGATCGCCGACATCATCGGCAGTCCCATCGGAACGGTCATGTCGCGGCTATCGCGGGCCCGGGATCAACTCGCCGCAATCGTGCGCGGCGGGCAGCGAGCCTCGTCATGACCCACGAAGAGGTTCAATCGCTGTTGGACGCCTATCTGGATGACGAGCTGGACCTGGGCACAGGGCGTGCCGTCGAAGCGCATCTGCGGGACTGCCAGCAGTGCGCGGCGTGGCTGGCCGAGCGGCGCTCGGTGCTCGGCCAGGTACGTGCTGCCGCCCTTCGCTATCCGGTGCCCGCGGAACTAAGCGCGCGCCTCAGCGCACAGCTTGGCACAGCGCGCCGGCGTCAGGCTCTGCACGCTCCGTGGTTTGGCGCAATGGCGGCCGGGCTGATCACTGCGATCGGCGGTTTTCTGCTGGGACATTCCTGGCCGCGGCCGCCGGATTTTCGCGCGGAACTACTCAGCGCATCGGTGCGCGCGGTGTTGAGTGCGCATCCGGTCGACGTGCTGTCCTCGGATCATCATACGGTCAAGCCATGGCTATCGAGCCAGCTGCCGTTCTCACCGCCGGTGCCGGAACTCAGCGAGCAGGGCGATGCGTTGCTGGGTGCTCGTGTCGACTACCTTGGGTCTATTCGCGTGGCGGCGCTGGTCTACCAGCACGGTCATCACCTGATCAATGTGTACGTCTGGCCGCTCAGCGCCAGGAGCATGGATGCGCGCCTCGACACCCAAGCCGACGGCTATCACCTGATGACGGCGCAGGCGGGCGCATTCAACGCGGTCATGGTCTCAGACCTCAGTGCCGAGGAACTGGCGGCATTTCGCGAGCGTTGGAGAGCGAATGCAGCGGCGCTCGCGAGCGACAGCGCGGCTGCCAGCGACCACTGACAGCGCTTTGTTAGGCGAGCAGCGGCGGCTAACCGACTCTGCGGCGGCGCTGATCGGCCGGTGGTTGTTCTGTTGATCGCAATTTACTTGGACCATCTCAGCCGCCGCCTGCGTGGCTGGCACCGCGGGCGAACTCGGCTCCGGACTTTAAGGTGATAGTGCGATGTGCTATATGCCCCAGTCGCACGTGGCCGCGCCAGTGCGGCGAACGCCAGTAGACGATGTTCTGCCGGCGCACCAGGTGGCCCCGCACGTGGTGCCGCCTGGGAGCGAGCCGCAGACCGTCGTCGCTGTTCGCATGCGGCCAGGTGCTGTCGGAAAATACCGGCGCGCCAATTTCTACGTGCGCCAGCAGCGGAGCCCTCGCGCTGCGCAGGCGCTTCAGGTTCAACCGCGTAATGTCGCAGGGCTTCTGGGGTAATCCTCCGCGAGCAGCCTGCAGCAGGAACAAGGCCAGCAGCACCGGCAGATCGTGCGCGACTGTGGCCAGCGAGAGGCGCACCACCAGGCTGCGCGATTGGTGAGATTGGCACTGCTGCTGGTAGTAGCGCAGCCACGCCTCATCGAACCGATACCTGACGCAGCGCAGGATGTCATCCAGACCGCGCTCGTAGCCGTCGGGAATGCTGGTGCACTCGCCATCGAGCAGCGCCTGCGGGCCGCGCGAAGGTGGCAACTGGCGATCGAAATCGAAATGCGTCTCCAGCGCGGCCACCAATGGATCGCCGGGACGGCCGGTGGTGGTCCACATGGTGCGCAGCATCCCGCTGCGGCCGTCGGGCGCTGCGTCGATGAGCGCGCCTTTGCGCAGGACCTCACCACCCGCGCTCGGACCGCCGCAGTCCGGCCGCGCCCGCAGCAGCTCGTCACGCAGCGGCGCCTGGTTCCACTCGATCCACAGGCGATCGGAGGGCACATGCAGCAGATCGAGACAGTCGGCGAGTTGGTGGCCTTCCGAATAGGCCAGAGCGGTACACATCCGGGTCAGCTCATCGGACAGCAGATAGCGCAGCGGACAGCTTCGAAGCCGCGGCGCGAAGTCACACGCACTCGTCAGGCACCAGAGCACCCCGCTGTCCTGTTGCACCATGAACGACGCGGTGCTCTGCGCGATTCGATCGAGTAACCTCATCCGCGCCCCGACCCTTAGTGACCTCACCGAGGGTAGGCAGCGGGTACATGCGGCACAACGCCGCGGGCGCCAGCGGCGTCGCCCGGCGGCATTAACAGCGATTAGCGGGCGCCAGCGGGCTCGCGCCGCACTAGGCGGGCCAGGCTCCGGCGAAGAATGGCGACATGCGGCTGCGGAATCGGCGGCTCATGGTCAGGCGTGTTCCCCGCTTGAGCACCACTTCATAGTCGCCATGAAACAGCGGTTGCAGCTCGACGATCTGTT
>DATNNU010000094.1:0-3029 GCA_035601675.1 Steroidobacteraceae bacterium
ATCAGCGGCGCCGAGGGCAGCGTGCTGTTGCAGCTCAAGGGCGTGACCGCCACGCTGGTGTGGAGCTTCGTCATGAGCATCGTCATCCTCAAGCTGATCGACCTGACGATCGGGCTGCGCGTGACCGCCGATGAGGAACGCGAGGGTCTCGATATCTCGCTGCACGGCGAAAGCATCGAATAGCCGGCCAGCCTGGACGCGCCGCACCCCGGCAGGGCCTACTTAAGAGGCCGGCCGGGGTGGGCTGTTTTCCGATATTTCCCCGCGCTATTTGACCGCGTGCAGCCCTCCGCGATATGAATGTGACGCAAGTCACCCCGCAGCCGTAGAGTATGGCCTGATACTCACATTTAGAGCTGGAGAGCCTACCCATGCGCCGTGCCACCGCGATTGCCATTCTCCTCTGGCTGCCGCTAACCGCGGCACTGGCCGACGTGTTCCGGTCGGTCGATGCCCAGGGTCACGTGCAGTACAGCGACACGCCCACCCCGGGCGCCCAGTTGGTGCATATCAACGTCCAGCGCGCCCCGACGAGGTCTGCTCCGCTCACGACCAGCAACAGCACTAGCAACGCCAGCAGCAAACCGACTTCCCTTGCCCTGAGCAATAATCAGATTCACCAGCAGCTCGAGCAGGAAGCTGCCGCACGCGCAGTGCAGAATGACGTCGCTCAGACGCGCGCCGAGCAATGCAAGAAAGCCCAGGATGTCTACAACGGATCGGTACAGGCCCGCCGCATCTACAAAACCGGCGCGAACGGCGAGCGCGAATATTTGACCGACGACGAGGCCAGCAAGGCGCGCCTGGCCAATAAGCTCGAAATGGAAACGGCCTGCAAGGGACTGTAGAGGCGCCTGCGTAGCGCCGGTCCTGCGGCCCGGGAACCGCTATTCCCGGGATCTAGTATTCTTCCCGCCATGCGCATCGACTTCACCAAGATGCATGGTCTGGGCAATGACTTCATCGTCCTGACTCTGCCGACCGAGGGCTGCCTGCCAAGCCCCGAGCAATGGCGTGCGCTGTCCGACCGCCACGGCGGCATCGGCTTCGATCAGGCGCTGGTGCTGCTACCGCCACGGCGCAGCGATACCGACGTGTTCTATCGCGTGTTCAACGCCGATGGCGGTGAGGTGGAGCAATGCGGCAATGGCGCGCGTTGCGTCGCCTCGCTGCTGCATAGGCTCGGTCGCGGCAGCGGCGACACGCTGACGATGGACAGCGTCGGCGGTCTGCTGCATGCGCGCGTACTTGCCGACGGCCGCGTGTCGGTGGACATGGGCGTGCCTAATTTCGATCCCGCATCGCTGCCGTTCGATGCGCGCTATCTGAGCGCGACCTACAGTGTCACCGCCGCGGGCGAGACCATCGAGTTGGGCGCCGTGTCGGTGGGCAATCCGCATGCCGTACTGCGGGTCGAAGCCGTCGAGAGCGCGCCGGTCGATCGCATCGGCCGTGCGCTGCAGGCGAGCCCGCACTTCCCGCGTCAGGTCAATGTAGGCTTCATGCAAATAAAGGACGCGGGACGGATCGGTCTGCGCGTGTTCGAGCGCGGCGTGGGCGAGACCCTGGCCTGTGGCACCGGCGCCTGTGCGGCGGTAGCCGTCGGCCGCAGCCTTGGACTGCTCGGCGCCGACGTCGAGGTACGTGTGCCGGGCGGCTCGTTAAGCGTACACTGGGACGGTCCGGGACATTCGATCTGGCTGACCGGCCCGGCACAGCAGGCTTTCGAAGGACGCGTCGAGATCTGAGCACGAGCGGAGAGCACAAGGATGACGAGCAATCAGCTGCGCGGAATTCCGGCCGAGACGATTGAGGAGCAGGCAGTCGTACAATACCTGCATCACAACGCCGATTTCTTCGAGCACCATCCTCAGCTGCTGGCGCGATTGCGGCTGCAGCACCCGCGCAACGGTTCGACCGTATCGCTGATCGAGCGCCAGGTCGAAGTCCTGCGGGAAAAAATCCAGATCCAGGATCAGAAGCTGGCCGAGTTTGTGCACGTCGCACGCGCCAACAATGTACTGGCAGAAAAGATCCATCGCTTCACGCGACGGCTGCTGAGTACCAACGGCGCCGGGCCGGCGATCGCCGAGATCGAAGCCAGCCTGCGCGAGGACTTCGATACCTTCCACACGGTGCTGGTGCTGGTGTCCTCGAGCCTGCCGGACGACAACGAGCCGCAGTGTTTCCTGCGTCGCGTGGCCGCCGATGATCCGGCCTTTCGCAGCTTCGACAGCCTGTTCGCGGCATGCAAGCCACGCTGCGGCCAGATTCGCGATACCCAGCGCGAATTCCTGTTCGGTCTGGAAGCACCGAACATCGGCTCGGTGGCTGTGATTCCGCTCGGCGGTCAAGCGCCGGGCGGCCTGCTGGCGCTGGGCAGCGTCGATCGCGACCGCTTCCACCCCGGCATGAGCACCGAGTTCCTGTGGCGCATGGGCGAGCTGATCACTGACGCGCTGGCGCGCGCCTGAGCCCAGCGCGCTCGGCATCGCGTGTGCCGAGGCAGGCTTCGATGACCCCGCAGGCAATGCAGTGGCTGGCGCGCTTCGAGCGCTATCTGGGCACCGAGCGCCGCCTGTCTGTGCATACGCTGGCCGCCTACGGCCGCGACCTCGGGGCGCTGCGCGACTGGTGCGATCGCAACGGCGTACAGGACTGGGCGCAGCTCGATCATCAGCATATCCGCAACTTCGCTGCACGCAGCCATGCGCGCGGCCTTCAGGGCCGCAGCATCCAGCGCCGGCTGTCGGCGCTGCGTACTTTCTTCGGTTTCCTGCTGCGTGAACGCGCGGTGCAGCGCAACCCGGCGCTCGAGATACGCGCACCCAAGGCAATCAAGCGCCTGCCGCATACGCTCGACGTCGACCAGATGGCCGAGCTGCTGGCGCACAAGCCCAGCAACGCCCTCGAAGTGCGCGATCTGGCGCTGATGGAGCTGTTCTACTCGAGCGGGCTGCGGCTGGCTGAACTGACCGGACTCAAGCTGCGCGACCTGGATCTGAAGACCCGCCAGGTGCGGGTGCTCG
>DATNNU010000095.1:0-2571 GCA_035601675.1 Steroidobacteraceae bacterium
CGTCGGGCCTGCGCAGGCGCCAGTGGCGATGCTGCAGCAGCGACTGCGGCGGATCGGCATAGGACCAGACCTTCAGGCCGCCGCGCACGCCGTGCGGTGCGAGGATACGGCCGAGGAGGAAATAGCGGCTCAGGCAGCCGCGGCCTGCTTGCCGATGTCCTTGCGGTAAACGGACACGAGCTGACGCACACGGTCAGACTCGTGCGCTCCGATCTTGAGCCAATGATCGATGCGCTCGAGATCGAGCTTGAGTCGCGTGTCCTTGCCGCGCGCCACCGGGTTGAAATAGCCCACCTGCTCCAGGCTGGATCCCCCCTGTCGCTTGCGGCTGTCGGTCACCACGACGTGATAGAAAGGCTGATTCTTGGCGCCGCGGCGCGTCAAACGGATTGTGACCATAATCGAATTTCGGTAGGGCCCAAAAAAGAGCGCGGATTCTACGCAAATTGGTCGCAGGAAGAAAGGCTTATGCAGCAGCCGAGTCGCGATCGGCGGCCGCGTGCGGGTCGGCAGTGGGCCCGGCACCGGGGTCGCGCGGCAGCGGCCGCCCGCTAGCGCCGGCGCGGCGGCTGCCCGGGAGGCAGTCCGCCCTTGAGACCCGCCATCAGGCGGCCGAGCTTGCCGCCCTTCATACCCTTCATTAGCCGCTGCATGTCCATGAATTGCTTGAGGAGACGGTTGACGTCCTGGACCTGCACCCCGGCGCCCGCGGCAATGCGTCGGCGGCGCGAGCCGTCGATGATGCCGGATTGCCGGCGCTCCTGGGCGGTCATGGAATCGATGATCGCCATCTGCCGCCGCAGCTCGCGGTCGGCCTGATCGCCTTTCATGGCCGTGCGGCCGGCGAGCTGCGTCGGCAGCTTATCCATCACCGCGGACAGCCCGCCGAGCTTACGCACCTGATCGAGCTGCGAGCGCAGATCGAGCAGACTGAAACCCCTGCCCTGTACCACCTTGCGCGCAAGTTTCTCGGCCTGGTCGACATCGACTTTGCGCTGCACTTCCTCGACCAGCGACACCACGTCGCCCATGCCGAGAATGCGCGAGGCCATGCGTTCCGGATCAAACGGCTGCAGCGCGTCGACCTTCTCGCCGACGCCGAGGAACACGATCGGCTTGCCGGTCACATAGCGCACCGACAGCGCGGCGCCGCCGCGGGCGTCGCCATCGGCCTTGGTCAGGATGATGCCGGTCAGATCGAGCGCACTGCCGAAGGCACGTGCGGCATTGACGGCGTCCTGACCCGCCATCGCATCGACCACGAACAGGCGCTGGTGCGCCGGCACGGCCTGATCGATCGCCTGCATTTCCTCCATCAGCGCGGCATCGATATGCAGCCGGCCGGCGGTATCGACGATCAGCGTGTCGTAGACACCGCGGCGCGCCGCCTCGAGTGCCGCCAGCGCAATCGCCGCCGGCTGCTCAGCGCTGGCGCTGGGGTAGAAGTCCACGCCGACGTCCTCGGCCAGCCGCTGCAGCTGCAGAATGGCTGCCGGCCGGCGCACATCGGTGCTCACCAGCAGCACCCGTCGGCGCTGCTCCGCCTTGAGCCAGCGTGCCAGCTTGGCGGCGGTGGTGGTTTTACCGGCTCCCTGCAGACCGGCCAGCAGCACCACCTGCGGCGGCTGCACGTTGAACGCAAAGCCGGCCTGCGATCCGCCCAGTACCGCGGTCAGCTCACGATGCAGGATGCCGATGAAAGCCTGGCCCGGCGTCAGGCTGCTGGCGACTTCGGCGCCGAGCGCCTTGGTTCTGACGCCGTCGATGAAGCTCTTGACGACCGCAAGCGCAACGTCGGCTTCCAGCAGCGCCATGCGCACTTCGCGCAGCGTTTCCGCCACATTCTCTTCGGTCACACCGCCGCGGCCGCGCAAGGTTTGCACGGCGCGCCCGAGGCGCTCGGTCAACTTGTCGAACATGGCGTGACTGCGGTGGAACCGACCTATACAGCTGTCAGGCTACCGATTATAAGAGACGGCGTGGATAAAGCGCCGACGATCGTCCTGATCCTGATTCTGCTCGCGCTGCTGCTGGTGATCGCCTTTTCCTCGGGCACCGAAGTGGCGATGTTGTCCGTCAACCGCTACCGCATCCGCCATCGCGCCAGCAGCGGCGAACGGCGTGCGCGCCTGCTGGAGAAACTGCTGGCGCAGCCGGATCGCTGGCTCGGTGCCAATCTGGTCATCCTGGGGCTCGCCAGCGTCGCGGCCTCCACCGTAGCGACCCTGCTGGTGCTGCGCACCGGCGAGCAACACGCGATCTCGATCATGATCGTGCTGCTGACGCTGGTGGTGATCGTGTTCTGCGAACTGGCACCGAAGATCTTCGCCGCGACGCACCCCGAGAGCGTTGCGCTCAACTGTGCCTTTGTGTACCGCTTACTGCTGTGGGCGACGTGGCCGATCATCTGGCTGGCGAACAATGCTGCCCAGGGCTTCCTGCGCCTGTTTGGCGTCCAGCGCGGCAGTTCCTCCAACAACGCGCTGTCGGCCGACGAACTGCGCACCGTGGTCACCGAAGCCGGCGCGCTGATTCCGCAACGCCATCGCCAGATGCTGCTGTCGATCCTCG
>DATNNU010000096.1:0-2175 GCA_035601675.1 Steroidobacteraceae bacterium
TCGGCTCCCAGACGATCGCTTCATCACACCAGATGATCCTTAGGCCTTTGCGGGCAAGGCGAACTAGCAGATCGCAATCCTCGCCGGTACTGAGTCCGTAACTCGGATCAAATGGGCCCGGTTCGGCACGCAGCGGATTGCCGCGCAGCAGGACGTTACCGAAGCGCATGTGATTGAGCGGCACAAGCTCCCCGCTGCGCAGGTGCGGAAAATCGTAGAAGCGGCCGCGACGGATCCAGGGTGGTGCGTCTGCCGGCAGCTGCGGCTCGACCGGCGCGAGAATCCCGTCGGCACCATGCGCTGCTGCCGCCTCGAGCAGCTGCTGCAGCCAGCTCTCCGGTGCCCGCTCGTCGTCATCGATGAATGCGAGCCAATCGCCGTCGGCGAGCGTGACGGTCAGATTGCGCGTCAATGCGATGTTGCGCTCCGGCTGCACGTCGTAGGCGATTGCGAAAGGTGCAACGGATGCGCGTAGCTGCTCGACCACCGGCCGGGCGCTGCCGGCCAGGTCGTTGTCGACCACCACCACCTGGTCGGGCAGGCGGCTCTGGCGCGCCAGATCCTCGAGTACCGCTCGCAGGCGTTCGCTGCGGCGATAGGTGGCAATGCAGACGCTGACCCTCATTTCGAGGCCTATAGCTGATTGGGGGCCGTGGCGTGGCGATCCGCCGCCGCGCCGGAAGACTCAAAACTTACTGATGACCGCACCTAGAATTTTCGCGTCGGTCACGGCCAGCCGACGCAGCATGGCTTTCATGTGGTGGAACGAGGTGGCTTCGCTCCGACTCACTACGACAACGCGCTGGGCGATGGTGGCGATTTGCAGCGCATCGGCATACAAGGATACCGCCGGCGTGTCGATGACGATGAAATCATACTGGCGGCGCAATTCCGTGATCAACCGCTCGAAGCGGCGGTGAGACACCAGCTCGAGAGGATTCGGTGGCATGGTGCCGGAGGTCAGAACCGCCAATTCCGGCAGCCCTTCGACGGCATGCAGATACGGCGGCTCGCCGAGCCCCAGGGTCTGCGCGAGACCCCACTGGTTATCCGCGGTGAACAGCACGTGCTGGCGCGGGTGTCGCAGGTCGGCGTCCACTAAGAGCGTGCGGCGTCCGAGCTGAGCGAATGCTATGGCGAGTTCGGCACACAGCTGCGAGCGGCCCTCGCCGCGTCCCGGGCCCACCAGAGCGAATACATTACCGCGCTGGGCCGAGTCATTGAGCAGCATCATATCGGTGCGCAGCGCCCGAACCTTCTCGTTGCGCGCGTGGTCGGCATCGCGAGCGTGCATCAGTTCGCTGCTGAGCCTGGCGACACCCTGGCGCACGGTAAGTGCCGTGCCGCCGCCGCCCTGCGCGCCGCGAATGGCGGTTTCGATCACCCCGCCCTGGCTGCTGCGCGAGTGTTCGCGCACGAAATGCGAGACATCATCGATGTCTTGGCGCGTGGCCAGCTGCAGCTGAAGCGCGGCTTCGCAGAAGCTCTGCCGCCGTGTGCGCATGGTCTCGGAGATGCGATCTATGTCCTGTCCCGAGAGATTGCAATGCGCGATCAGCGCGTCGCTGAGCTCCGCGTCGATGGGGCGCGTGACACCTTCAGCACGTTCTGCACTCATGAGAATCTCGATAGAGCAGGAATACGGTCAAATTCAGCGAGCACCGGCAGCCCCAGCTCGCGCTCGATATCGTCGCGGCAATGCAGCCGACGATTGAACATCAGCTCGTAGCACAGCGGTCCGGCCAATCCCACCAGCCCGGCGAGCATGGCGCCGATCGCCAGCAGCAGCAGCTTGTTCGGTTTGCTCGGCGCGAGCGGCACCGCCGCGCGGCTTACGAAGCTGGAAGACGCGAACATCACCTGGTCATAGCTGTCGAGGGCGCGTTTATACACGGTCTGGGCCGACTCTTGCTCGAGCAGCAGTTTCTGGCCCTCGTCCTGCAACTGACGAATCTTCACCAGTCTTGTGCGCTGCTCGTCCACCGCATGACGCAACTTGCTCTCGAGCTGCGAGGCGCTGGTCACGGTGCCGGTACTGTTCTGCGAGAAGTTCTGGATTTCGCGATCGAGCGAGCGGCGGGCCGCCACGATCTGCGATTGCAGTTCCAGCACCTTGGGGTGCTTGGGTCCGAGCGTGGCGCTCGACTGCGCCAGCTCGGCCTGCAGGGTAGAGAG
>DATNNU010000097.1:0-7332 GCA_035601675.1 Steroidobacteraceae bacterium
TCGCCGAAGGCCTCGAGTGAAGGACGCCATCGGTAGCCCAACTCGCGACCCGCTTTGGCGCTGGAGAAAAACATGCGCTTACGCGACATGCGCACGCCTTCCAAGGTTATCCGACCGCTGCGCCCGGTGAGTCTGGCGAACGCCTCGGCAACATAGGCGACTGGCAGTACCGCCGCATAGGGTAGTCGGACCCGCGGTGGTTTTCGTCCGACGATCCCCGCGATCTGCGCCAGAATCTGCTTCAGTGTCGCGTCCTGGCCGCCGAGAATGTAGCGCTCGCCGATACGGCCGTGCTCGAACGCCAACAGATGCCCGGCGGCGACGTCATCGACATGAACGATGTTGAGACCGGTATCGACGTAGGCCGGCATGCGGCCGGCGGCCGCATCGAGTACCAGCCGCCCCGTGGGCGTCGGTTTCACATCGCCCGGTCCGATGGGCGTGGACGGATTGACGATCACGATCGGCATACCGCCGCGCGCAGCCTCGCGCACCCATTGCTCGGCGAGGAACTTGGAGCGCTTGTAATGGCCGATCATCTCGTTCAGGCGCGCCGCGTCGGTCTCATCGGAGGGCCTGCCGTCAGATCTCAGGCCGATGGTAGCGACGCTGCTGGTAAAGACGATGCGCCTGATGCCGCCGCGCCGCGCGGCGTCGACAATATTGCGCGTGCCGTCGACGTTGCTGCGATAGAGCGCCTGCGGATCGTTGGTCCAGAGTCGATAGTCGGCGGCCACGTGGAACAGCGCCTCGCAGCCTTCCAGTGCGCGCTCGAGCGAGCCGACATCGGCCAGATCCCCGAGTGCGAGCTCTGCCGCCATTGCCTGCAGATTGCACCGATTGGACTGCTCGCGCACCAGCGCGCGCACCTGCCAGCCTGCCGCCAGCAGCGCTCGGGCGACCGCAGCGCCGACGAAGCCGCTGGCGCCGGTGACCAGCGCTCGCATCAGCCGCCTCCGCGCGCATCGATCGGCCGGGTCGGATTGCCATGCCGGCCGCACTGGCCTAAGGCGCGCCGGGCCACCCGATATTGTGCTGCCAGCCGCAGCAGCCGCCCCCAGTCCGCCGGCGCGCACAGCAATGGCCACAGCAGCGCTCGGCCGCGCGCTCGCCCGGGGTGGCGTGAGGCCGCCGGGTTGAGTGCGCGCAGGATGCTCTCGGGCAGGCTGTCGCGCGCGCGGTCCAGGATCACGCGTAGCGCCAGGAACGGCAGACCATGATCCGCGGCCACCTCGGCCACCGCCGCGCTTTCCATGTCTACCGCCACCGCCCGCGTCTGCCGGAACAGGCTGGCCTTGAGCGCGGCCGCCGCCACCGCCGGCTCACTGGTCAGCAGCGCTCCGGTGGCCAGCCGCACGTGCCCCTGCAGTGCCGCCAGCAGCCGCTCGCGCCACCGCCGGCTGGTCGCATAGCGCTGCCCCTGGCGCAGCACCTCGGCCGGCAGCACCGCGGTGCCGCAGCTAAGCTGCGGATCGAGCGCCCCGGCCACGCCCCAGCTCAGCAGCGCGCCGGCGCCGGCGGCGACCAGTGCGCGCGCAGCACGCGCGGCATTGTCGGCACCGATGCCGCTGACGCTGATCAGGGAGCCGTCGCTCAGCTGCCCGAGACTGCGCGCCTCGAACTCGAGCGCCGCGACGACGCCGGTGAAGCTCAAGCGTCCTTGCCGTCATGGACCAGACGGCGATAGCGAGCCAGCGCCCAGAGCGGAAAGTAGGCGCAATAGCCGTGGTAGCGCAGATAAAACACACGCGGAAAGCCCGGCGCCGTGTAGCTCGGATGCTCCCACAGCCCGCTGGCCTGCTGGGCACGCAGCAGAAAATGCACGCCGCGACGCAGGACGGCAGGCTCCGCACCGCCGGCCGCCATCAACGCCAGCAGCGCCCACGCGGTCTGGTACGGCGTACTGCCGAGGCCGCGGCCGGCCAGATCGCTGTCCAGGTAACTGTCATTGCTCTCGCCCCAGCCGCCATCGGCCTGCTGGCAGCTCGTGAGCCAGCTCACCGCGCGGCGCACCGCTGCATCATCGGCACCGATGCCGGCGGCGGCGAGGGCGACCAGCACCGACCAGGTGCCATAGAGGTAGTTCGTGCCCCAGCGTCCGAACCATGAGCCGTCCGCCTCCTGGGTGGCGCGCAGATAGGCGATGGCGCGCTCGAGCGCCGCACGGTCCTGCTCGCGGCCTACGCGCGCCAGCACCGTCACCACCCGCGCGGTAACGTCGGCGGTCGGCGGATCGAGCAAGGCGCCGTGATCGGCGAATGGAATCTCATTCAGGTAGTAGCACGTGCCATCGACGTCGAACGACGCAAAGCCGCCGTTCTCGCTCTGCATGCCGACCAGCCAGTCGAGCGCGCGCGTCAGCAGGCCGGCGTAGTGCTCTTGCTGCGGCGCTGCGTGCACGGCCCAGGCGACCGCCGCGGTGTCGTCGAGATCGGGGTAGTAGCCGTTGTTGAACTGGAACGCCCAGCCGCCGCCCGGCAGTTCGGGACGCCGTTCGCGCCAGTCCCCCGCCGCCTCCAGCAGCTGCAGTGGCCGCAGCCACTCGAGCGCGCGCAAGATGGCGCCGCGGCCGACGCCGCTGCCCTCCTCGTCCAGCGCCAGGCAGCTCAGCGCCGTATCCCACACAGGCGATACG
Source organism: Steroidobacteraceae bacterium (assembly GCA_035601675.1). Lineage (GTDB taxonomy): Bacteria > Pseudomonadota > Gammaproteobacteria > Steroidobacterales > Steroidobacteraceae > FEN-1191. Next base: position 2,636 of record DATNNU010000097.1, read on the forward strand.
CAGGGCTGGCAATAGGCGGTGCGCTCGCCGACCACCAGCAGCTTGTACAGCGCCCGCTTGGCCTGTACGCGGCGCGGATCATCGGCGGCATAGCCGAGGCTCACCATCACCTCGAGCGCATTGACCATCGCCGGAAAGATGGCGCCCAGACCATCCTCGCCGTTGGCGCGCGCATTGATCCAGTCCTCGGCGCGCTTGAGGGCCCGCGCCCGCAGAGCCCGCGGCACCAGCGGATCGATCATGCGGCCGAGCCGGTCGAGCAGCAGAAACGCCCGATTGGTCAAGCCGCCGCGGCGAAAGTAGTTGCGCTCGAGCTCAGGGGCGACCGTGAACAGCTCGCGAATGTGCACTGCGCGCGGGTTCATCGCCCGCACCTTGCGCGAACACAGCACGAACAGCGGCACCATCACGGTGCGCGACCAGTACGAGACCTTGTCGAGATGAAACGGAAACCATCTCGGCAGCAGCATGATCTCGACCGGGATATAGGGCACGCCACGCCAGGGCAACTGACCGAACATCGCCAGCGCCAGGCGGGTGAACACGTTGGCGCGCGCAGCGCCGCCGTTCTGCAGGATGGCGCCGCGCGCACGTGTCATGTGCGCCGCCTGCGGATCATCGCCGGCGAGCTTGAGCGCGTAATAGGCCTTGACGCTGCAGCTCAGGTCGAAGCTGCCGCCGTGATAGAGCGGCCAGCCGCCGTGATCGGCTTGCCGTTCACGCAGGAAGGCCGCGAGCTTCGGTTCCAGCGCGCTATCGATCTCATCGAGGAAATGCATCATCAAAATAAACTCGGCGGGAATCGTGCAGTCCGCTTCGAGCTCGAACAGCCAGTAACCGGATGCGTCCTGGCGCGCGAGCAGCGCGTCGCGCGCACTGATGATCGCGCGCTCGGTCGCTGTGCCGCCGGCGGCATGCAGCGCAGCGAATTTCTCGACTTTTTGTTCCACCGACATTGCTCAGCCTCTCCCTGGTCTATGGCTATTCAAGCCGCGCATCTCAGCCGCCGAGCGCCGAGCGCGCATCGGCGTCCTGCCGCGCTCGCGGCTCGGCCCAGTGGCGCGCACCGCTCTGCGCGATCAGCGGCAGACCTCTGGCGGCGTAGGCGAACAAGCCGCGCAGCATGCGATCGCTGCGCACGCTCAGATTACACACCGTGCGCACCACCATGACCGCGCGGCGCGACACCTTGACCTGTGCGCCAGCCGTGAAGCGCGGATTGTCGTTGATCTCGCGCAGCGTCAGCAGCGCAAGTCCGATCGACCACAGGCAGAAGCGGCGGATGCCGCTCTGGCTTGCCGGGATCAGCAGCGTATAGGCGAGCGCGTTGCGCAGGTGCCCGTGGGCGATGCCGATCAGCTCCTGCAGGCCGTCGCGAAAGCCTTGCTCGTGCTGCCTGGCCGGCAGCTGCTCCAGATTCAGCCCACGGCGCTCGAAGATCTCGCGCGGCAGCCAGCAGGCGCCACGGCTGTGATCCTCCCACATGTCCTTGAGGATGTTGGTCATCTGCAGCCCCTGCCCGAACGAAGGCGCCAGGCGCCGCAGCGCCGCCGCCTGCTGCTGCACGCTGGGCAGCTGCGCACAGAACAAATCGGTCAGCATCTCGCCGACCACGCCGGCGACGTGGTAGCAGTAGCTGTCCAGATCCACCAGGCGACTCAGGCCGCGCAGGCTGGCGTTGCGCTGGAAGTGATGCATGCCCTCGCACATGACCTCGATGCAGCGCCGGATCGCCGCCTGCTCGCGCCGGTCCATGCGGCGCACCGAGCTGACCACCCGCGACAGGTTACCCACCAGCTCGCGCTCATGCGCGGAGGTGCGATCGGACAGCCGGGGGGCGAGTTCGGCGGCTAACGGCGCGGCGTCGGACGGTCCGCCGACCAGGGCGCTGAACTGAGCAAGATACCGCACCTTGTCCTCGGCCGGCAGGGTCGGCTCATCTTCGATGGTGTCGGCGATCCGACATAACAGATAGGCGCAGGTGACCGTCGCGCGAAGCCCGGCGGGCAGCTCGGGGATAGTCAGTGCAAAGGTGCGCGACACATGGACGAGGATGTCACTCTGGTAGTCCTGATCGGAGCGCGTGTCACGCTGGGGTACGGCTCGGGACATGGTGCCAATTCCAAGGGTTACAGCGGCCTCCGGGCTCCATCGAGCCCAATCTTAACAAGTTGCGCGCCCCTGGGGGGCAAGCGGGGCCGTCGGCGCCGCTCAGGGCGAATTCTCGCCCTCATCGCCATCCTGCGCGCGCCGGCGCGGCGGGATGCGGGTCAGGCCGGTGGTGCCCGGTGTGCGCATGCCCGGACCGCCGACCCCCCAGATCCCGGAATCCTCGCTGTCCAGCTCCGAGCCGCCCGTCACGACCCGCAGCCGGGCCCATTGGATACGCAGCACCCGCACCCACAGCCACAGCGCGATCAGCGCCAGCAGGCCGATCAGGCCGGCGCGCAGCTTTCGCTCCCATGGCTCGCCCTGGCGCAGCAGCAGCACAGCGGCGCCGACCATCGTAGCCAGATACAGCACCGTCGCCAGCACCAGCGCCTGCCTCGCGCGCCGCGGTCCCCAGCGCTCGATCAGTCGATGCCAGCGCGCCGTGCGGTCGGTGCTCCTGCGCTTCATCATCACCGCGTCCGCTCAGGCCCTGCCGGTCCTCGGGCCCAGGAACCACCACAGCACGAAGCCCAGCACCGGCAGCACGATCACCAGCACCACCCACAGGGCTCTCTTGCCGGAGTCGGCGCCGCTCTGCACGATATTGACGATCGCCCAGACATCGGCAATCAGCACCAGCAGACCCCATAGACCCGGGTATTGCACCAGCTCCCCCTGTGACGTCCAAGGTCCCTATCCTACCAGCCGCCGTTGCCGCGCCGGCGTACTGTTATTTTTTGCGCGACTGCACGCTCTGCAGCACGGCGACGATGAACCAGCACAGGCCGCTGATCAGCAGCAGCGCGGCCAGGGTCGCGGCCACCCGCCCGGCGGCACGGTGGCGGCCCACGGCGTCGGCCGCGATCACGCCCAGCACCAGCGTCAGCGACGCCAGCGCCAGGCGCCAGCGCAGCTGAGCGGGCGTGAATGGCGGCGTGATCGAAGGACTGGGCTCGCGGTTGAAGGCCGACGGCGGATCAACCCTCGCCAGCGGCGCGCCGCAACCGATGCAGGCGGCCGCCTTGTCGCTCACGGCGCGGCCGCATTCGCTGCACTTGATGATCGCCATCAGCCGGCCACCGGGCGGTTTCGCAGCACGTGTCATTCTCGTGGTGAAGTGCCGTCGAGCAAGCGGTCAATCCAATCGTGCCATGAGGCCGTACCGCGGGCAGAAAAGCTCCACCGCCAGCAACACCCACGGGCGCCCCATCGCCGGCCGCCAGAATACCGCAACTGTTGATCGCCGGCGGCTCTCCTGGCAGATCAAGAGCTTTGAGAGGATTTAACCGTAATAAATGGATATTACAGGTAAAAATACCGCAGCTGTTAGCCCTTGGATCGGCGCTGACAGCGCTTATTGCGCAGCGCGCAGATTCTCGAGTCCCGCTTCGCGCAGATCCAGCTCGCGCTCGATCCGGCGCCGCGCCTCGTCGTTGAGCTTGCCGTCGCGATACAGATCGTTGACCCGCTGGCGCTCGGCAACCAGCAACGTCAGTTCGACATCGTCGTAGAGTTCGACCAGTCTCTGGTGGCTGTCGTGGCCGCCGATTCTGTGCTCAAGATTGTTGAGTCGATCGTGCAGACCCGCGCGCAGCGGCGCCACCACGGCCTGGGGCAGCCCTCGCGCCACCGCCATCTGCTCGAGCCGTGCGCTCGCCGCCGCGACCGCCTGGCGCCGGGCTTCGAATTCCTCGGTGGCCTCGGCCTGATGCTCGCGCCGGCCGGCATTGGCCAGGCCCAGCGCACGAATCACCGCCGGCAGCAACAGGCCCTGGCCCACCAGTGTCACCAGGATCACAAAAAACGTCAGAAACAGGATCAGATTGCGATCGGGAAACGGCTCGCCGCTCGCGATCTGCAGCGGAATCGCGAGCGCCGCGGCCAGCGAGACGATGCCACGCACGCCGGTGAACGAGAGTGCGAACGGTACCTGCCATGGGGGCGAGGGATCGCGACGCCGGATCGAGGGAATCAGCCAGCGCGGCAGATAGGTCGCCGGGTAGATCCAGACGAAGCGCGCAACGATCACCACCGCACTGACAATCAGCCCCGATACCGCCAATTCGGACGCCGAATAGCCGCCGACGGCGGTGAGCACCGCCCGCGCCTGCAGACCGGTGATCAGAAACACCATGCCCTCGACCATGTAGATCAGGAAATCCCAAAAGAATATGCCCTGCAGCCGTGTCGCCGCGCTGATCAGCCGCAGCCCGTTCCAACTGATATAGAGCCCGGCGGTCACCGTGGCGAGCACGCCGGAGCCGCCTAGTTGTTCCGGCGGCAGATAGGCGAGGAACGGCGTGAGCATCGACAGCAGGATCTCGACCCGCGGATGATCGACCCAGCGCCGCAGCCGCAACATCACCCAGCCAACGCCGATCCCCCACAGAATCTCTCCGGCGACGATGGCGAGGAACATGGCCGCGGCATGACTCAGCGAGAATACGCCGGCACTCACCGCCGCTGCAGCAAAGCGGTAGAGGATCAGTGCGGTGGCGTCATTGGCCAGGCCCTCGCCCTCGAGCACCACCAGGATGCGCCGCGGC
>DATNNU010000098.1:0-2011 GCA_035601675.1 Steroidobacteraceae bacterium
CAGCAAGGCTTCGCCTTCGCGCAGCAGCGACGCCGGCACGGCCGCCATCGCCGCCGCCAGCTCGCTGCGCAGCGCGGATTCGAGGCTCTGCTGCACGCGCTCGGCCAGTCCGCTGCCGCACGCCTCGAGCACCCGCGGCAACCAGTGGGAGCGGCGCTCGAGCATATCCGCCAGCAGCTGCTCGAGCCGGCTCCAGCTGTTGTCGAGCCGATTGAACAGCAGTTCCGCCGCTGCCGCGGCGTCGCGATCCTGCGCCGCCAGCGCCAGGCAGCGGCGCGCGGCGCGCTGGTACAGCGGCGCCGGGGCCGGTGCGATCTCAAGACTGGGCCCGGATCGCGCCGAGATCGGCAACTGCGTTGCCAGCCAGTGGTTCAGCGCATCGATGGTCTCGATCCGTAGCCGCGACGGATTGTGCAGCAGGTGCCAGCCACGCGCGGCATCACGCTCGCGCGCCGCCTGCAGCAGCTGCGGGGCGATGCCGGCAATCGCCTGTCCGGCGCTGGCCGCCTGCAGCGCCGCGAGAATGCGGTGGTGCATCTCGGCGGCGGCCTTGCGCGTGAACGTGATCGCCAGGATCTGTTCCGGCGCATCGACCGCGGCCAGCAGCGCCAGAAAGCGCGCCGTGAGCACCGTGGTCTTGCCCGAGCCGGCGGGCGCCTGCAACAGCATCGAGCGCTGAGTATCCAGCGCCTCGCGGCGCGCGCGCTGATCGAGCTCGAGCGCAGCGTCGTAGGCTTCCTGCTCGGCCCAATTCACCGGCCCTCGCTCCGGATCGCCTGCGCCGCCTGCGCCGCTGGCGCATCGTCCGCCGCGGCCACCACGGCGGCCGCCAGCACCTGCGCATCGACGCGGCACAACATCTGCAGGTGACAGTACTCGCAGGCGCCCGGCTGCGGCTGCACGGCGGCGCAGCCGTCGAGGAACTCGCGCATCAGGCGCTCAAGGCGCTCGCGCCATTGCCGCAACAGCGCCGGCCACGCGATCTCATCGCCGGGCAGCGCGTCGATCCCGCGCCCATGCACGCGCCCGGGCCGATCGGCCAGGCCGCGCAGCTTCACGCTGTCGCGGCCCAGGTACACCGCCATCACCGCCGCCACCTGATCGCCCGCGGCCAGCGCGTACGCAGGCAGCTGCGGCTGCGCCGGCCGATCGGCGTAGGCATCGAATTTGTGCGCGGCGCCACTCTTGTAGTCGATCACCACCAGCCGCCCGTCACCGAGTCGATCGACGCGATCGAGCCGCAGCGGCAGGCTGGCGCCAGCGATCGCCAACAGCTGCGTCGCCTCGAGCGACTGCGTTTCGAACGCCTCGCGCTCGAGTTCCCAGTCGATCAGTTGGCCGATCAGCCGTTCGGCGCGCGCGGCCTCACGCCGCAGCAGCGGTGCGTCAATGCCGCCGGGCAGACGCTCGGCGATCTGCTTGGTCGCCGAGCGCACACAGCGGCGCACCAGCGCCCACGTGGCGTCGCGGCTGCGGCCGTGCAGCGTCGCTGAATCCCCGGTCGCGCGCCAGAACCGTTCCAGCGCGAGATGCAGCATCTGGCCGCGCAGCCGCGGATCGATTCCGGGCTGCGGCTGCGGCAACGGTCGGGCCTGTAAGCGCAGCTCGGCAAAGCTGCGGAACGGACACAGCGACTGCAGCTCAAGCAACCTGATGCCGCCGCGCAACGCGCGCGCTATCGGCCAGGCCGGTCCGCTGATGTCGCGCCATGCTTGCAGCGGCGGCGCCTGCGCTCGCAGCCAGGCTTGCAGTTCGAAGGCCGTGCCGCTCAGCTCGGCCGCGGCGGGCTTCGCGATGGCGGCCGACGGCTCACCCAGCAACGGACTGCGATCGCGCGGCAGCTCGGCCTCAGTGCGCGACCAGCTCCACACGCAACGCGCCGAACGGTGCTGCCACTGGCGCATGCGCTGCAATGCGAGCCGCAGTTGGCCGCCGGCGCTGGCTTCAGGCACGCCGGCGTCCTGTTGCAGCAGCAACGGCAGCAGCGGATCGGGCTGCGCGGCGGGCGGCC
>DATNNU010000099.1:0-2777 GCA_035601675.1 Steroidobacteraceae bacterium
CAACTACTCGCTGGATTGGCGCGCGCGCGCGAACGCTTTGCCGGGCGGCGGGGAGTTGCATGAGTGCGCCCAAGCTGGCGCTGCTCACGGCTCTGGTAATCGTCAATCTGGCGTTCGTTGCCGCCTGGGTGCGGCGCGGCCGAGAGCAACCTAATCGCGAGCGACCGACGGTGGGCGACGTGCTGACCGGTTTCGTCACCGATTTCTTCGACGCCCTGGGAATTGGCTCGTTCGCGCCAACCACCGCCATCTACAAGCTGCGCGGCAGTCCCCCCGACGAGCTGATTCCGGGAACGCTCAATGTCGGCCACAACGCCGCGGCGTTTGTCGAGACGCTCATCTTTACCACCGTCGTTGCCGTCGAACCGGTATTGCTGGCCACCATGGTTGCCAGCGCCACCATCGGCGCATGGCTCGGAGCCGGGGTTGTCGGCCGGCTGCCGCGGCGTGCGATCCAGATCTGCATGGGTGCCGCGTTGCTCGCCGCCGCCGTGTTTTTTACCATGGCCAATCTGGGCGCTTTCCCCGCCGGCGGCACCGCCATGGCGCTCAGCGGCTGGCGTTTCGCCGTCGCCGTCGGCGTCAACTTCGCGTTCGGTGCATTGATGACCATAGGCATCGGCAACTATGCGCCGAGTGTCGTGTTGCTGTCGTTGCTCGGCCTTCATCCTCTGGGCGCATTCCCCATCATGATGGGGACCTGCGGCATTGTGCAGCCGGTGGCCGGATTGCGCTTCCTCAAGTCCGGCCGCTTTGCCTGGGGCGCGTCACTGGGATTGGTACTCGGCGGTGTGTTCGGCGTGCTGCTGGCGGTCTACGTGGTCAAGCAGTTGCCCCTGCGGATGCTGCGGTGGGTGGTCATCGTCGTGGTAAGTTACGCCGCCGTGTCGATGCTGCGGTCGGCGAGGTCACGCCGGGCGGTTCCGACACAGCGGTGATCAATGAACCATGTTGTCATGCTCGACCCGGCAATCGGCAGCCTGCTTGTCGGCTGTTTCGTGCTGCTGTTTGTCAGCGCCGCCAGTCATAAATTGCGCGACTTGAATCAGTTCGCGCAAGTATTTGCCGGTTACGGCATCGCGCCGGTGGTGAATCGCTGGCGCCTATCCTGGCTGGTGCCGGTACTGGAAATCCTGGTCGCGCTCGGATTGCTGCTGCCGACGTCACGCGCCGCCGCGGCCGGCGTAGCCGCAGCGCTGCTGCTGATCTACGCGATCGCCATCTTCATCAACCTGCGCGCCGGCCGCATCCTGGTCACCTGTGGTTGTGGCGGCCCGGATCAGCGCCGGCCGATCGCCGGCTGGATGGTGTGGCGCAATCTGCTGCTGGCTGTCGCGCTCGGCCTGGCGACGCTGCCGTGGAATGACCGGGGACTCGAATGGACCGATGGCGCTACCCTCACCTTCGGCCTGGTGGCGATCGCGCTGCTGTATTCCTGTGCGGAGCGATTGCTCGGCGAGCTTGGCCGGGCGCGCGACGCCGGGATTCGAGGCACGTCATGACTGCCCTGGCGATCTCCAACATCGTTCTGTGGATAGTGGTGATCTGCCTGGTGTTCGTGCTGCTGGCGCTTACACGCCAGTTGGGCGTGCTGCACGAGCGGATTGCGCCGGCCGGCGCACTGATGATCAATCGCGGGCCGGCGATCGGCGAGGCCGTGGCCGCCGTTGACGTGGTCGACCTGGCGGGGCGCGAATTGCGAATCGGTGCCGCGAGTGCCGATGGCAGGAGCACCTTGATCCTGTTCGTATCGCCCACCTGTCCGGTATGCAAAACCCTGCTGCCGGTGGTCAGGTCGAGCCGGCAGCAGGAGCGCGACTGGCTCGATGTCGTGCTGGCAAGCGATGGTGACCCGGCGGAACACCGGCAATTCGTGCTTGAAAACCAGCTGGGCGATTTCTCGTACGTGGTGTCGCCGTCGCTCGGACTGAGCTATCAGGTGAACCGGCTGCCGTTCGCTGCGCTGATCGATAACGGCGGCGTATTGCGGGCGCGCGGGCTGGTCAATTCGCGTGAACACCTGGAGAGCCTGTTTGAGGCACAGCGGCTCGGCGTCGCCTCGCTGCAGGAGTACTTTTCGAGCCGGGGGTAGGTGCCCGGCCGAGTGCCGGCCCTGAGGTCACAGGGCTTCCAGGAAATGGTACAACGCCGGTGCATCGCAGTGTGCGACATTGAATCGCCACTGTGGCGTGGCCCGGCCATCGGGCCGAAACAGCTCGCCCGGCGCGAGCAGTACGCCCTCGCTCAGCGCCCGTCGCCACAGTTTGCCGACGGAATCCTTCGACGGCAGCTTTGCCCACAGAAACAAGCCGGACTGCGGGCGAAATGCGAGTTCAACGCCTTTGGCCTCGAAGGTCTGCGCCACGCGCGCATGCGTGGCGGCCAACCGGTCGTGCAGGCGCTTGAGGTGACGGCGGTAGCGGCCGTGCGTCAGGATCTGCAGCACCATCTGCTCCAGCAGTTCACTTGAGCCGAGCGATGTCATGACCTTGGCGCGTGCCAGTTTCGGCGCCCAGGCGGCGGGCGCGACCAGATAGCCGGCGCGTAGTGCCGGCGACAGCGTCTTGGAGAAACTCGACACATAGATGACCCGCTGCAGTTCATCGAGACTGGCCAGCGTCAGCTGCGCGCGCGGAGCCAGATCCGCAAAAATGTCGTCCTCGATGATGGTCAGATCGTAGCGGTCGGCGAGTTCCAGGATCCGATGTGCGGTGGCCGAGCTGGTGGTGGTCCCGGTGGGGTTATGGAAGGTGGTGTTGGTGAACAGGCAGCGTACG
>DATNNU010000100.1:0-2144 GCA_035601675.1 Steroidobacteraceae bacterium
TGTCAGCAGCGCGTTGTCCCGCCAGTAATTGAAGTGCGAGACGCCGCCTTCTTCCGGCCGGAAATACCGCACCGGCGCCGCTATATTACGCGGCCGCAGCCCGCGCCAGCACAGCCGCACCGCGACCTCGGCGTCGAAGTCGAAGCGACGCATCCAGGGCTGGTAGCGCATGACCCGCAACAGCGGCTCGATCGGATAGACCCGAAATCCGAACAGCGAATCGTGGATCCCGGCCCACAGCGTCTCGACGTTGGCCCAGAAATTCGACAGCTTGCGGCCTTGCACCCGCAGCGCCGGAGCGCTGGCATCGAACAGTGGATCACCCAGAATCAATGCGGCCGGTTCGGCCAGCGAGGCCGCCATGAAGCGGCCGATATAGTCCGCCGGATGCTGTCCGTCGGAATCCATCGCAAGGATATGCGTATAGCCCGCGCTGTGCGCGGCGCGCGCACCGTGCAGGACGGCCGCGCCCTTGCCGCGATTACGCGCCAGGCTCAGCACGCGCAGCCCCGGGTCGCGCTGCGCCATGGCTGCCAGCGCCTCGGCGCTGCCGTCGGTGCTGCCATCGACCACCACCCACACCGGATTCCACTGCGCGCGCGCTGCCGTCACGGTCTCGAATACCTTAGGTCCCGGGTTGTAGCTCGGGATCAGTACCAGGTGCGTGGCCGAAGACCTCGTCAGCGGCACGGCGATGTCTGAAGTTCGCTGCGGTAATAGCGTTCGAGCTCGGCCACAAACGCATTCACGTCCGGGGATGGATCGAAGCGCCGCCCGAGCCGCACGCGGTAGCTAATCGGCAGCGACGGCCGCATGCCGAAGCGCCAGCCCTTGCGCAGCAACGGCGAATCGGTATCGATGATCAGTGTCTGCACCGGCACCCGCGCATGCTTGGCGATGACGCCGATACTGCGCTTGAGCCGATTGACGGGCGGGCGCGTGGTGCGCGTGCCTTCCGGAAACAGCAGCAGCACGGCGCCGTCTCTCAGATTGGCGACCGCCTCACGCACCATCGGCAGCGCCGACCCATTGCGGATATAGCGCGCCAGGCGTGCGCCTGGGCCGAACAGCAGGCTGCCCGTCAGGTCGGATCTCATCACGCAGGTGAGGTTCGGATGGCGCGCGAGGATCAGTGGCGCATCGATCAGCGACGGGTGATTTGCGGCCAGGATGAGCGCCGGGCCGCCGCGCAGCGCATCGAGCGCCGAGACATCGAGCCGATAGACGCCGAGCAGGCCGAGCCAATGACTATAGAGACGAAAGCCCGCCATGATGCCGTAGCGTCCCCAGGCCGTTGCGGTCCGGTGCGGCAACAGCGCGTACAACGGCAAGGTCAGCAGCGACCAGCTCAGGCACAGCGCTCCGAATAGCAGCATGGAGCCGTAAAACGCCGCGTAGTCATAGACTGCCCTGAGCAGTGCCCGGACGCTCGTGACGCCGATCGTGCGCACCTCATTCATCGCTGTCGACCGTCCTGGAAGAGGCGCTGATCATCCACACGATAGCCAATCCGCCGGCCCAGTAGCTGCGTTGCTGCACCAGCGGGCTGGCGCTGAAGACCGCCCCCTGCAACCAATCATGGCGCACATAGGCACCCAGCCAATAGTTCGGGTAGCGCCGGCTGAGCGCGAGCAGCAACTGGCTGCCGGCGTAGCCGCCCGGGGCTTCATAGGCCGGGCGGGCCGGCGTCGCGTACCGCGGTGCCACGTCGTAGAAATACGCGTGATAGCGGCGCTGGGCATACAGCGGTCCGCCGAGCACACCCAGGTTCCAGCCGGCCGCGCGCCCGGCGGGGCGATAATCGAGACTGAGGTTCGGCGCGAATACCCAGCCGATCGAGCGCGGCGGTGCGGCCAGGGTGATCGCATTGCGCACCGGCGCGCGCACATCCAGCCGCAGCCGCTGGTCCTCGGCGCGCCACAGATGCCATTGCAGCGACGGGCCGAGCTCGAGCGTGGGATCCAGATTGGGCATGCCGGCTCGCGGCGCGCTATTGCGGCTGAACACCGGTGCCGTGGCATTGGCGCTGATCTCGAATTCCACATAACGCTGATTGAGAAAGCGGCCATGCAGGCCGTCGCGGTCGGCGCGCAGGATAGGGCCGCGATACAGAAAGTAGGGCACCGGCAGCGGATAGGCGTGCA
>DATNNU010000101.1:0-4854 GCA_035601675.1 Steroidobacteraceae bacterium
CGAGACTGCCGAGGCGGCGGTGTTCGGGCTGTGCCTGCTGAACGACTGGTCGGCGCGCGACCTGCAGGCCTGGGAGTACCAGCCGCTCGGTCCGTTTCTCGGCAAGAATTTCGCCACCACGATATCGCCTTGGATCGTGACGCGTGAAGCGCTGGAACCTTTCCGCGTCCCCTGGACCCGGCCCGCGGACGATCCGCAACCGCTGCCGTACCTGGATTCGGCTGAGGTGCGCGCGCACGGTGCGATCGACTTGCAGCTCGAAGTGTGGCTCGAAACCGAGGCCATGCGCCGGGCCGGCCAGATGCCCTGCCGCCTGTCGCACAGCAACTTCAGGCATGCCTACTGGAACATTGCGCAGATGGTGGCGCATCACACCGTCAACGGCTGCAACCTGCAGCCGGGTGATCTGCTCGGCACCGGCACGCAATCCGGGCCGCAAGCCGCCGAGGCCGGATCGTTGCTGGAGTTGTCGAGCGGCGGCAAGCGAGCACTGACATTGCCCGACGGCGAGACGCGTCGCTTTCTGGAAGACGGCGACGCGGTGATCATGCGCGGCTGGTGTGAGCGCGCGGGGGCCGCGCGCGTCGGATTTGGCGAACTGGTCGGACGGGTACTGGGCGCACGCCGTTGAGGGGGCGTTTGCGATGTTGAAGCTTTACACCTACTTTCGCAGCTCGGCGGCCTTTCGGGTACGTATTGCGCTGCATTACAAGGGGCTGCCGTACCAGGCCATACCGGTGCACCTGCTGCGCGGCGGCGGTGAGCAGCACAGCGCGGCCTTTGCCGACCGCAATCCGGCGCGCCTGATACCGGTGCTGGAAGACGGTGCGTTCACGCTGGCGCAGTCGCTCGCGATCATCGAATACCTGGAGGAGACGCAGCCGACACCGGCGCTGCTGCCGGGCGATGCGGCCGCGCGCGCCGGGGTGCGCGCGCTGGCTCTGAGCATCGCCTGCGACATCCATCCGCTCAATAACACGCGGGTATTGCGCTACCTGAAGGAGCCGCTCGAGATCGACGAACAGCGGCGCGCCGAATGGTCACGCCACTGGATCGCGCTCGGTTTTACCGCACTCGAGCGTGTCCTGGCGCAGGGCGGAACGGCGCGCGCCTGCTGCTACGGCGATACGCCGACGCTGGCCGATTGCTGCCTGATACCCCAGGTGTTCAATGCGCAGCGCGTGAATTGTCCGCTCGAGCCGTTTCCGACCATCTGGCGTATTTATCAGCACTGCATGCGGCTGGAGGCCTTTGCGCGCGCTGCGCCGGGAGCTCAGGGCGATGCCGAGTAGCGGCGGTACCAAACTGCGCCTGCAGGACTACCTGCCGTATCGTCTGTCGGTCGCTGCGAATTCGGTGTCGCGGCTGATCGCGCGGGCCTATGAACGCCAGTTCGATCTCAAGAATCCACAGTGGCGCCTGCTGGCGGTGTTGGCCGATGAGGGGCCGCTGACACAGCAAACGCTGTGCGGCCGCACGATCATGGACAAGGTGACGGTCATGCGCGCCGCACGTGACCTGCTGCGCCGTCGCCTGGTCAGGAAATTGCCGAATGCCGAGGACGGCCGCTCGCATCGCCTGATGCTGACGTCTGCCGGCAGACGCCTGTACGAGCGGATCGTGCCGCTGGCGCTGGCGTACGAAGCGCAACTTTTGAGCGGTATCGAGCGGCGCGAGATCGTCCGGCTCGAGCGGCTGCTGCGACGTGTCGAACGGGCGGCAGGCGCGCAATGTCAGCCCTGAAAAGGCCGCGCGGGTGACGCAAGCCTGGAATCAACAGGGGTATTAATTCAGTTTAATGTTCCGGCCATCTCGACTTAACTGGCTGGCACGTACCCTGCCCAGGTGACAGCGCAACTTTCGGGCGTGCGGGCATGCCGCGCCTGCCTGCTTATGAGCTTGACCGTGGGTCCGGGCGCCTGCAGCGTGGCGCCGGCGTATCGGCATCCGGCGGTGGCGACCCCTGCGGCCTGGCAGAATGCGCCAGGCAGCGTCAGCGCCGACTGGCCCGCGGCCGACTGGTGGCAGAGTTTTGGCTCGGCGCAGCTCGATGACTATATCGCGCGTGCGCAGTCCAGTAATGACGACATTGCCGCAGCCGTCGCGCGGGTACGCGAGGCGGATGCGCAGGCGCGTATCGCCGGTGCCGCTCTTCTTCCCACGCTGGCTGCCGGCGCCAGCGCAAGCCGCCAACGTCAGCGGGTCATCACTAGCGGTCCAGCGCTCACCTTCAATGAGTATTCGCCGCAGCTGACGGCCAGCTACGAGCTGGATTTCTGGGGCAAGAATCGCGAAACCCGCAATGCGGCGCTGTTCGCTGCCCAGGCGAGCCGCTACGACCGCGAAACCATTGCGCTCACGGTGGTCACCAGCGTCGCCGTGACCTATTTCGAGGTGCTCGAGCAACACGATCGGCTGCAAGTCGCCGCCGATGATCTGGCCAATGCGCAGCGCGTTCTCAGCGGCCTGGAACTCGAGCAGAGCGTGGGCACCGCCACCGCACTCGATGTCGCGCAGCAGGCGACCACCGTGGCGACGCTGAACGCGTCCATTCCGCCCCTGGCCCAGCAGCTGCAGCAGAATATCGACGCACTCGCGATCCTGATCGGCCAGATGCCGGAGACCATCGACGTCGGCGGCGGTAGCCTGCAGCAGCTCACGCCGCCGCCGATCACGGCGGGCCTGCCGTCGCAGCTGCTGGCGCGGCGGCCCGATGTGGCGCAGGCCGAGGCGCAGCTGATGGCGGCCAACGCTAATATTGGCGTGGCGCGGGCGGCGTATTTTCCGAGTATCGATCTGACGGCGAGCGGTGGTTATGCCAGCACCGCCCTCGGTACTGTGCTGTTGCCGCAGAGCCGCGTGTTCGCGCTCACGGCAGCCGTCAGTGAGAGCATCTTTGATGCCGGTGCGCGCCGTGGGCAAGTCGAGTATTCGCGAGCGCGCTACGCGGAGCTGCTATCGGACTATCACAAGACCGTTCTGACCGCGCTCGGTAATGTCGAGGATGCGCTGGTAGCGGTGCAGCAGACGTCGGAACAGGAACTGCGGCAGCAGGAAGCGGTCGACAAGGCGCGTCGCGCCTTCGAGTTTTCGCAACTGCAGATGCAGGCCGGTACCAGCAACGTGCTGACAGTGCTGAATACCGAGACGGCCTTGTTCACGGCACGGGACACCCTGGTGCAGGTCAAATATCAGCACCTGCAGGCTCTGGTGGACCTTTATCGCGCCCTCGGGGGCGGCTGGCGACAATCACAGGCGGCTCAATGATCAGTGCCAGCGAAGGCCAATCCGAACCAGCCTCCGGCACACGGCATCGGCGCGTCTTGCTCGGCGTCGGCTTGCTGCTGCTGCTGGTGATCGGCTGGGTGTGGGTGTCGCGCAAGCCGGCCAAGGCGGAAGGTCCGGCCGGCGCTTCGCCCGCGGTGGCGGTCGAGACCGCTGTGGCCACGCGCCGCGATGTGCCGGTTTATCTGGAAGGTCTTGGCAACGTGCAGGCTTTCTACACGGCGAAGATCACGGCGCGCGTCGACGGCGAGCTGCAGCGCGTCGGCTTCATCGAGGGTCAGCTGGTCAAGAAAGGCGATCTGCTGGCGCAGATCGATCCGCGTCCACTGCAGGCCGCGCTCGACCAGGCCAACGGCATGCAAGCCAAGGACGCCGCGCAGCTGGACAGTGCCAAGCGCGATCTGGAGCGCTACCAGGTACTGGCGCCGCAGAATCTGACCAGCAAGCAGGTGCTCGACACGCAGCAGGCGCAGGTGGCACAGCTGCTGGCGCAGCTGCGGGTTGACCGGGCGGCGATCGACAATGCACGCACGCAACTTGCGTACGCGACCATCACCGCGCCGTTCTCTGGACGCACGGGCATCCGCCTGGTCGACCCCGGCAATATTGTGCGCGCCGCCGACACCACCGGCATCGTCGTGGTGACGCAGATTCAGCCGATCTCGATCGTGTTCACGCTGCCCGAGGACGCGGTGCCGCAGATCAACCAGGCGCTGGCCGCGGGCGAAGTCGGCGTGGCGGCATTGTCGCGCGACGACCGGACTCAGCTCGATAGCGGCACGCTGGCCCTGGTCGATAACGAAATCGATCCTTCCACCGGCACGGTGCGCCTGAAGGCGACGTTTGCGAACGCGCGCAATGCGCTCTGGCCGGGACAGTTCGTCAACGTGCGGGTGCTGCTGCAGCAGCGGCGTGGTGTCGTGACGCTACCGACAGCCGCCATCGAGCGTGGACCCGGGGGTCTGTTCGCCTATGTCGTCAAAGCCGATTCCACGGTTGAGGCGAGGCCGATCAAGACTGCGGAAGACTCCGACGGCGTCACGGTGGTGACCGACGGGCTGCAATCGGGCGAGCGCGTGGTGACGAGCAATCAATATCGGCTGCAGTCGGGCGCGCCGGTGCACGCGTTGGCCGCGGCTAATTCTCCGGCCAACCCGCAGCCGGGCCCGCCCCAGGAGGCCGACGCTGAGGCGTCGAAGGTCGCGCACCGCCTGGTACCATGAACATCTCAGAGCCCTTCGTCCGGCGGCCGGTCGCGACCTCGCTGCTGATGGGCGGGATACTCCTGATCGGCATCGTGGCCTGGCCGCTGCTGCCGGTGGCGCCGTTGCCGCAGGTGGACTTTCCCACCATCGTCGTGAGCGCGCAGCTGCCGGGGGCAAGCCCGGAGACCATGGCCTCGTCGGTGGCGACGCCGCTGGAATACCAATTCGCGCAGATTCCCGGCCTGTCGCAGATGACCTCCACCAGCGTGCTCGGCACCGCGCAGATCACGCTGCAGTTCGGGCTCGATCGAAGCATCAATGGCGCCGCGCAGGATATCCAGTCGGCCATCGACGCAGCCGGCGG
>DATNNU010000102.1:0-6431 GCA_035601675.1 Steroidobacteraceae bacterium
CAGCTGTCCTCCTCGGTGCAGCAGGCGCTGTCGCTCGACGATCTGTTCGCGCGCTCGGACATCATCAGCGTGCATGTGCCGATGCTCGAGGCGACCCGCGGCCTGATCAGTGGCGCGCGGTTGCGGCTGATGCGGCCGGGCGGTGTGGTGCTGAACTTCGCGCGCGCGCCGATCGTCGATGAGGCCGAGCTGGCGGCTGAGCTCGATCGGGGTCACCTGCACGCCTACATCTGCGACTTTCCGACCAACGCACTGAAGAATCATCCGCGCGCGGTGACGCTGCCGCATCTGGGCGCCTCCACCGTGGAAGCCGAGGACAACTGCGCGGTCATGGTGGCCGACACGCTGCGCGAATTCCTCGAGCAGGGGCACATCCGCCATTGCGTCAACTTCCCGGACGCGGCGCTGCCGCGCGCGGCCGGCTCGATACGCCTGGCGATCGCCAACGCCAACGTGCCCAATATGGTGGGCCAGATTTCAACCTGTCTGGCCAGTGCGCAGCTCAATATCGCCGAGCTGCTCAACCGCTCGCTGGGCGAATACGCCTATACGCTGATCGACGCCGAAGGCGTCGCCGACGAATCGCTGCTGCAGCGCATTCGCTCGATCGACGGCGTACTGTCGGTGCGCCTTGTGCGCGCCCCGGACTGACGCTGATGGCAGATCGCAGCAGCAAGCGCACCACCAAGCCGCCGGCCGGCAAGGAGCGCAGCAGCGCGGGCGCCGGGCTGGGCACGCTGCGGGCCGATATCGACGCCGTCGATGAGAAGCTGCACGAGCTGCTGAATGAGCGAGCGCGGCTGGCGCAGCGCGCCGGCATCTCCAAGCATCAGGATGGCCACACGGTGGACTTCTACCGACCGGAACGCGAGGCCGAGGTGCTGCGCCGGGCGCTTGAGCGCAATCCGGGGCCGCTGCGCAACGAGGAGATCCTGCGCCTGTTCCGAGAGATCATGTCGGCCTGCCTGGCGCAGGAGGAGCCGCTGAAGGTCGCGTTCCTCGGGCCCGAGGGCACGTTCACGCAGCAGGCCGTGTTCCAGCATTTCGGTCACTCGGTGCGCGCCCTGGCGCTGCCGACCGTGGACGAAGTCTTTCAGGAGGTCGAGGCCGGCAATGCCGATTTTGGCATCGTGGCGATCGAGAACTCGAGCGAGGGCACGATCACCAACACGCTCGATCGCTTTCTGACCAGCCCGCTGCACATCTGCGGCGAGGTCGAGCTGCGCATTCATCATTGCCTGATGGGCAAGATGGACGCGCTGACGCGCGTGCTGCGCGTGTGTTCGCACAGCCAAGGGCTGGCGCAATGCCGCGGTTGGCTCGATGAGCATCTGCCGGAGGCCGAGCGGGTGGCGGTGGCGAGCAATGCCGAGGGCGCGCGGCGCGCCCGCGACGAGCAGGGCAGCGCGGCCATCGCCGGTGAGACTGCCGCCGAGGTCTACGGGCTCAATATCCTGGTGCGTGAGATCGAGGATCGCGCCGATAACGCCACGCGCTTCCTGGTGCTGGGGCGCAAGCTGTTGCGCCCGAGCGGCGCGGATCGCACCACGCTGCTGCTGTCGATCGGGGAGACGCGCTCTCCCGGTGCGCTGCATCGGCTGCTCGAGCCGCTGGCCCGCTACGGCATCAGCATGAGCCGCATCGAGTCGCGGCCGTCGCGCCGGCGCAAATGGGACTATGTGTTCTTCATTGACATCGAAGGTCACGCCGAGGATGCCAGGGTGCGCAAAGCGCTCGCGGCGCTCAAGAAGCGCGCCTCACTGTTCCGCGTACTGGGTTCCTATCCACGGGCGGTGCTGTAGTCCCATGACCAGCGAGCCCCCGACTGGCGAGCGCCAGAGCGGCGAGCGCCATCCCGGCCGGCTCGCGGTCGCGGCGGTGCGTGCGCTGTCGCCGTACCTGCCGGGCAAACCGATCTCGGAACTGGAGCGCGAGCTCGGCATCCACGACATCGTCAAGCTGGCGTCGAACGAGAATCCGTACGGCCCGAGCCCGCACACGCTCGCGGCCATGCGCGCCGCGCTCGAGGATGTCTGGCTCTATCCCGACGGTGGCTGCCACGCGCTCAAGCAGGGGCTGGCCAAGCACCTGGGTATCGACAGCGCCTGCCTGACGCTCGGCAACGGTTCGAATGACCTGCTGGTGCTGCTGGCGGAAGCCTTCCTGACGCCCAGTCATAGCGCGGTCTACTCGCAATACGGTTTCGCGATCTATGCGCTGGTCACGCGCCAGACCGGCGCGCAGCCGATCGAAGTGCCGGCGCTGGGCAGCGGCAGCGCCATGCCGCTCGGCCATGATCTGGCCGCCATGGCGGCGGCGATCACGCCCAACACGCGGCTGGTGTTCATTGCCAATCCCAATAATCCGACCGGTACCTGGGCGCCGCCGATGGCCATCAAGGCCCTGCTCGAGCGCAGCGCACCGAGCACGCTGGTCGTGCTCGATGAGGCTTATTTCGAGTACGGCCATGCGCTCGGGACGCAGGACGGGGTGCCGTGGCTGCGCGAGCATCCCAACCTGGTTGTGCTGCGCACGTTCTCCAAGGCCTACGGCCTTGCGGGCGCGCGTGTCGGTTATGCGATCTCGCACCCGGAGGTCGCCGAAGTGCTCAATCGTCTGCGGCCGGCGTTCAATGTCAATGCGCTGGCGCAGGCCGGGGCGCTCGCGGCGCTGGCCGACCAGGGGCATATGCGCGCGGCGGTCAGCCGCACGATGCGCGAGCTCACGCGGGTCGACGCGCAGCTCAAGCGGCTGGGGCTGTGGACCGCGCCGTCGGCGGCCAATTTTGTGCTGCTGCGGCTCGATGCGCCTGCGACACCGGTGTTCGAGCGGCTGCTGGCGCGCGGCCTGATCGTGCGTCCGCTCGCCGGCTACGGTCTGGCGAATTGCCTGCGCATTTCGATCGGGCTGCCGAGCGACAACGACCGCCTGCTGTCGACGCTGCCGCAGGCGCTGTGAGTAAAAGCCGATGAGCAACGCCACCACCGAGCGCCGCTATGTGGTGCGATCCGCCACCAGTGTGGCCGGCGAGCTCACTGTTCCGGGTGATAAATCGATCTCGCATCGCGCGCTGATGCTCGGCGGCATTGCCGAAGGCCAGACTTCGATCAGCGGCTTTCTGGCGAGCGAGGACTGCCTGGCGACACTCGCGGGGCTGCGCGCGCTCGGCGTGTTCATCGAGCGGCCGCAGGAAAGCGAGGTGCGGGTACACGGCGTCGGCCGCAACGGCCTCAAGGGCGCTGCCCGGCCGCTGGACATGGGCAACGCCGGCACGGCGATTCGGCTGCTCACGGGCCTGCTGGCGGGGCAGCGCTTCGACAGCACGCTGATCGGCGATGCGTCGCTGATGCGCCGGCCGATGGAGCGCGTCACCACGCCGCTGAGCGCCATGGGTGCGCGCATCGACACCGACGGCGGCAGGCCACCGGTGCGCATCCACGGTGGGGCCGCATTGCACGGCATCGACTACGCGCTGCCGATGGCCAGCGCCCAGGTCAAGTCGGCGCTGCTGCTCGCGACGCTGTACGCCAAGGGCACCACGAGCGTCACCGAGCCGGCACCGACGCGCGATCACACCGAGCGCATGCTGCACGGTTTTGGCGTCCAGATCGCGTCCGAGGCCGGCCGCGTGAGCCTCGCCGGCGGACAGCGCCTGTACGGCTGCGAGATCGATGTACCGGGGGATTTTTCATCGGCGGCGTTTTTCATCGTGGCCGGCTGCCTGGCGGCGCGGCAGGGCCTCACCATCCGTAACGTCGGCGTCAATCCGACCCGCACCGGGCTGCTGCAGCTGCTGCAGCTGATGGGGGCCGACATCGAGCTGGCGCCGCATCCGGGCGAGGCGCCCGAGCCGGTCGCCGACATCCACGTGCGCGCCAGCACGCTGCGCGGCATCCGCGTTCCCGAGGCGCTGGTAGCGCTGGCGATCGATGAGTTCCCGGTGTTTTTCATTGCGGCGGCGGGGGCTGAAGGTGAGACGGTAGTCACTGGCGCGGCGGAGCTGCGGGTCAAGGAAAGTGATCGGCTCGCCGTGATGGCGAGCGGGCTGGCGACGCTGGGCATCGAGTGCGAGCTGTTGGCCGATGGACTGCGGATCAAGGGCGGCGCTATGCGCGGCGGTCGCATCGACAGCCACGGCGATCACCGCATCGCGATGGCCTTTACGGTGGCCAGCCTGATCGCCAGCGAGCCGATCGAGATCAACAATGTGGCCAATGTCGCGACCTCGTTCCCGGGTTTTCCGCGACTCGCCCGCGCCGCCGGGCTCGCGCTCGAGGATTGAGCATGGCAGCGCCGGTCCTCACCATCGACGGTCCCAGCGGGTCGGGTAAGGGCACCGTGAGTCGATTATTAGCGCAACGGACCGGGTGGTATCTGCTCGATAGCGGTGCGTTGTACCGCCTGGTAGCCTTCGCCGGGGTGCTGGCGGGCCTGGCGCCCGATGACGTCGCGGGCCACGCCCGGCTGGCCGAGTGCATGCACGTGGTGTTCGCGGCCGATGCCGACGGTAACGAGCGCATTATGCTCAACGGCCGCGAGGTGTCCTCGGCACTGCGCTCGGAAAGCGCCGGCGCCGGGGCCTCGCGGGTGGCGGCCTGGCCGGCGGTGCGCCTGGCACTGCTGGATCGCCAGCGCGCCTTTGCCAGCCCCCCCGGTCTGATCGCCGACGGGCGCGACATGGGTACCGTGGTGTTCCCGCAAGCCGCCCTCAAAATCTTCCTCACCGCCAGTGCCGGGGAACGTGCCCGGCGACGCTATAACCAGTTGAAAGAGAAGGATTCTGGTGTTAGCCTTGCCGCCCTTTCGCTCGAGATCGCGGAACGCGATCGGCGCGATTCGACACGGTCCGTAGCACCGCTGGTGCCGGCCGCCGACGCGATCGTCCTGGACTCGACGGCCATGAACGCCGCCGAAGTGGCGGACGAGGTGTTCGCGCGCGGCCGGGAGCGCTCGCTCTGGCTGTAGCTCGCTCGCCGCCGCTCCGGCACCGCGCCGCGCGCCGATAGCGCGAGCGGGAGGGGACGCGTTCGAGCGGTCTCGTTTCGAAAAAGTGAATCGTAGGTTGGCGCCGCAGGATGCAGCGCCCGTCATGTCCAACCCGCTGTGCCGGATGCTATGCGGTGCGATAAGCACGCCGACGTGCGAGAGAGTGTATGAGCGAAGTGGTGACTGAAAGTTTCAGCGAGATGTTCGAGCAGAGCCTGGCGAATCAGCGTATTCGCCCCGGCATGATCCTGACCGGCCTGGTGATCGAGGTCGGTCCCGATGTGGTCATCGTCAACGTCGGATTGAAGTCGGAAGCCGTCATTCCGCTCGAGCAGTTCAAGAATGAGCGCGGGGAAGTCGAGGTCAGCGCCGGCGATCAGGTTGAAGTGGCGCTCGATTCGGTCGAAGACGGCACCGGTGAGACGCGGCTGTCGCGCGAGAAAGCCAAGCGCGCACGCACCTGGACACGCCTCGAGGAGGCATTCAACAACGCCGAGATCGTGACTGGAATTATTTCCGGCCGGGTCAAAGGCGGGTTCACGGTCGAGATCGATCACGTACGCGCGTTCCTGCCCGGTTCGCTGGTGAATGTGCGCCCGGTGCGCGACACCGGCTATCTCGAGGGCAAACCGCTCGAATTCAAGGTGATCAAGCTCGATCAGAAGCGCAACAATGTCGTGGTCTCGCGCCGCGCCGTGGTCGAGCAGGAGTTCTCGGCCGAGCGCAACGCGCTGATGGATAACCTGCAGGAAGGCGCAGTGGTGCGCGGCACGGTCAAGAATCTCACCGACTACGGTGCGTTCGTCGACCTGGGAGGCATTGACGGGCTGCTGCATATCACCGACATGGCCTGGAAGCGCGTCAAGCATCCGTCGGAAGTGGTCAAGGTCGGCGATGAGATCGACGTGCGGATCCTGAAATTCGATCGCGAGCGCTCGCGCGTGTCGCTCGGACTGAAGCAGCTCGGCGCGGATCCGTGGGAAAACATTGCACGGCGCTATCCGCCCAACACGCGGGTGTTCGGCAAGGTCACCAACATCGCCGACTACGGTGCATTCGTCGAAATCGAGGACGGTGTCGAGGGCCTGGTGCACGTCTCGGAGATGGACTGGACCAACAAGAATGTCAATCCGGCCAAGGTGGTGCACACCGGCCAGGAAGTCGAAGTGATGGTGCTCGACGTCGACGAGGAGCGGCGGCGCATTTCTTTGGGCCTGAAGCAGTGCAAGGCCAACCCGTGGAAAGAGTTTGCCGAGAATCACAATCGCGGCGATCGCGTGGCGGGGCAGATCAAGTCGATCACCGACTTCGGTATCTTCATCGGCCTGCCGGGCAACATCGACGGTCTGGTGCACCTGTCCGACATCTCCTGGGATCTGCCCGGTGAGGAAGCAGTGCGCAATTACCAGAAGGCACAGCAGGTCGAGGCGATGGTGCTGTCGATC